>JBAQLW010000228.1:0-3745 GCA_049302175.1 Rectinemataceae bacterium | reverse complement strand
CTCGTCACCCCGATGCGCACCGCCGTCGGACTCACCAGAATGTTCGGATCGAGCATCTTGTGCGTCTCGTTCACCATCTTCATCTCTTCTTTCGTGTACCCGTTGTCCAGGAACACGTCGATGTGCGGCAGCGCGTTGAAGAGTATCTGCCTCGGATAGACCGCCACCGTGAGGGGCTTGCCCGCGGTGAATTCCCTCGCCTGGTTCTGCAGCTCGGCGATGGCCGCCGCTCCCGTGCCCGAGACCGCCTGATAAGTCGCGACGACGATCCGCTTGATCTTGAAGGCGTCGTGAATGGGCTTGGCCGCCACGAGCATCTGGATGGTCGAGCAGTTGGGGTTGGCGATGATGCCCTTGTGCCAGGACAGATCCTGGGGATTGACTTCGGGGATGACGAGGGGGACCTTGGGGTCCATGCGCCACTGGCTGGAATTGTCGATGACGACGGCGCCTTCCGAGGCCGCCGCCGGAGCGAGGATTTCGCTGGCCTCGGCGCCCGCCGAGAAGAGGGCGATGTCGACATCGCCGAAGGCGCCCGGCTTGGCCGCCCTCACCGTTTTTTCCGCGCCCTTGAAAGTCACTTTCTTTCCGGCTAGGGCTTCGACGTCCATGGGGATGATCTCCGAAATCGGAAAGTTCCTCTGTTCTAGGGTTTTTAGCATTTCAGTTCCCACGGCGCCCAGGGCGCCCACCACCGCGACTCTATAGGATTTCATGATTCCTCCGGATGCTTATGACATTTTCGACGAATTCTTTCGGGAATTCGGCCGTGACGACGGCCGTCCTGTTGTTCCGCGCGGGATTGATCGCCGCGATCACCACGCCGGGGCAGACAACCTGCCCCTGGCGATCCACCATTTCCACCTTCTGTCCCTTCACTGGAAGCGGCAGATATTCCCAGGGGAAACGGATCCTCGCCTTGTCGCCATCGACACTTTTGATCGTGATCGCGAGGCCGGGGCAGGCAGCGATACAAAGCCCGCAGACAGTACATAGCTCCCTGTCGATGAGAGGCAAGTTCGTGATAGGGGTGCCGACGGTGAGCGCCCCCTGAGGGCAGCTCGTCTCGCAGGGATTGCAGGGAATTTCCTCGACGCATTCGATGCAGAGACAGGCTTTTTTCTCCAGATCCGCGAGGGTGATCAGCATGCCGGCCGCCTGCAGCTCCTCGAGGGAAGGCGCTCCCGTCGTTTTCAGCGTTTGGTTATCACTCATTGGGTCGCTCCCTTCTCAAGAATCCTCTGTTTCGCGGCAAAGCGTTTCTGCCCGAATACGCCCTGCCGGAGGGAACTCAGTCGTTGAATGGTTTCGTCCGTCCTGGCCTTCATCGTGGCTTCGTCCAGATATCCCATGGCATATGCCGCATGGATTCCCGCCAGCCTCCCCTCTTCCATGGCCGTGCTCGCTTCCTCGACGCCTGCTATGTCGCCGACCACGTAGATCGATTCATCGCTGGAACGCATGTACCGATCGTGACCCGGCATATTGCCGCCAAGCTCAGGAATGTATATTTCCTTGCATCCAGCGATGCATGCCAGTTCGATGGAGGGCGTGAGGCCGACGGCGAGACATATGGTGTCCACCTCGAGGGTCTCTTCCGTTCCCGGTATGGGCTGGAAATGCGAGTCGATCTTCGCTATGACCGCGCGCTCCACGCTCTCCCTGCCCTCGGCGCGAAGGATTGTCGTGGCGCAGCGGAAAGGCACGCCGGCGCGGGCCACTTTGGCCGTATGGACGCCATAGCCGCCCAGCTTGGGCAGGGCTTCCAGCACCGCCACCACCTCGGCTCCGGCGTGCATCAGCTGATAAGCTACGATGACGCCGACGTTGCCCGATCCTATCATGAGCACCCGTTTTCCGGGAAGGACCCGATGCACGTTGATGAGGGTCTGGGCGCAGCCGGCCGTCATGACGCCGGGCAAGGTCCAGCCGGGAAAGCTGAGGGCATTCTCGGTCGCCCCCGTGGCGAGGATGAGTTTCGACGCTTCTATCGTGTATGAACGGGAACGGTTCTCCACCGCCCACACTTTAAGTCCGCTTTCTATGCCCACGACTTCCGTCTTCAGTCGCACATCGATGCCCAGGTTGAGCGATTCAGTTAGAAGCTCCTTTCCGATTTCGAAGCCCCTGGTGCCGGCCTTGTGCTCGCGGGAACCGAAAAACTTGTGTATCTGCTTGAAGAGCTGTCCGCCCGGCTTGGAGTTTTCATCCATCAATATCACCGGAGCGCCCGCTTTTTTCAGCTCTATCGCCGCGCAGAGTCCGGCCGGCCCGGCGCCGACCACGATGGCGGGGTTCATTTCAGTTTCCATCGCCGGCCTCCGCTTCGATTTTCCAGCTTCCCACGCCCTTCTGCCGCTCGACGGTCATGCCGTCGCGCACGTCGGTCACGCAGGTGCGTACGCCCGGAACGCCGTCCACCATCATGACGCAGTCGGTGCAGCGCCCGATGCCGCAGAACATCCTGCGAGGCGATCCTTTTTTCGTATAGCGGAACACGGTGACTCCGGCGGCAATGAGGGCTGACATGATCGGCTCGCCGGCTCTCGCCTTCAGCGCCTTCCCCTCGAAGAAGATGGTGACTTCCTCCGTCGCTTCGAGGTCGCCGAGAATGGCGTGGTGGCCGATTCTCGAGCCTTCCTGAATGCTACCGTCCTTCATTTTATAAGACCCAGATCGGCAAGCGCCGCGTGGAGCGCCGCGGTGACTTCCGGCGAGGCGTCCTTGAGGGGAGCCCGCAGCGAACCCGCGTCGAAGCCGCAGAGCCGCAGCGCCATTTTCACCGGCACGGGGTTCGGCTGGAGGAAAAGGGCTTTGTTGATGGCCTGCAGTTTAAGGTGCAGAGCCGCCGCCTCGGCGTTGTCGCCGGCCAGGTAGGCTTCGATCATCTTTTTCATGATTCTGCCGGCGACATGCCCCGTCACCGACACGACGCCATAGCCGCCTATCGCCAGCGTGGGCAGGGTGAGCGAATCCTCGCCCGTATAGACTCTGAAACCCGGCGCTGCGTTCTTAATGACGATCGTCGTGTCGTCCAGCACGCCGGCGGCGTCCTTGAGCATCGTGATGTTCGGCACGTCGTGTGAAAGCTTCACGATGGTTTCCGGCCTGATACTGATGCCCGTTCTTCCCGGGACATTGTAGAGCATCGAGGGAATCTTCACCGACGAGGCTATGGCGGCGAAATGATCGTAGAGCATCCCCTGATCGGGCTTGTTATAGTAAGGAGCGACGAGAAGAAGGCCATCGGCCCCGGCTTCCTCGGCGTCCAGAGCGTTCTGGATCGAAGCTGCCGTGCTGTTCGTGCCCGCGTTTCCGATAAGCGGCACGGAGACCGCCTTCCTTACCGCCTTTATGAGGTCTATCTTCTCCTGGCGCGTCAAGGTCGGCGATTCGCCAGTCGTTCCGCTAAGGACGAGGGCGTCGACTCCGTCATCGACCAGGCGCCTCGCGAGCGAAGCTGCCTTCCCGATGTCGAGTTCCAAATCTTTTCGGAAAGGGCTAGCCATTGCGACTATAAGTCTTCCAAATTCCATACTATATCCTCCGTAGTTGTCCGCAGCCTGTTGGGCTGCAGTGCTCATTCATCCATTGACTTGATTGATACGGGCCTCACCGGCTGCCGGAAGGAGGATATCTCAATCTCTTCGGGTTTAAGGTGAAGCTCCTCGGCCAGAATACGTTCCACCAGGCGCCTGCAGGATCTGCCCTGACAGATGCCCATGCCAGCCCTCGTCCAGCGTTT
>JBAQLW010000227.1:0-11533 GCA_049302175.1 Rectinemataceae bacterium | reverse complement strand
CCTCTATACTGTCCCACAATACGGCCGCCGCGTCGGCGCCCTGGTGCTGGGCCACAACCCTCACCCCCGTGCGCTCCCCATGGATCTTGAGCTGGTTCACCGCGGCGGCTCTGAAGGTATCGCCCGCTGCCAGTATGATGTTTTCTGTTCCCTTGGCGCGGGCCCAGGAGGCGAGTTTGGCGCAGGAGGTCGTTTTTCCCACCCCATTGACACCGAGAAGTAGAACGATATTCAGGATGTCCGGTTCTATGACGAAGGATCTTCGCAGCGCGTAAGGTCGAAGTATTTCCTTGAGCGATCGTCGGGCTGAATCAAGGTCGGAAATCTTTTCCTTTCTGCAGGTCTCCCTGAGCCTGTCCACAATTTCAAAGGCGAATGCCGCCCCGATGTCGCCTTCGACGAGAAGATCGGCCAAGTCCTCGAAAACGGACTCATCGAGGCTCGGTTTTTTGAATAGTGCCCGTATCTTGTCGGCAAAGCTCATAAGGACTCCATCATTGGAATTTATCGCGAAGCATGTAATACATCCATTAGTTTCAACGCGCTGTCAACGATGAAGGCGGCGCTGAGGGAGACGGAGAGGAGGGCTCCGGCCCCGCTGAAGGACAGGGCGCTACGGCTCACCGCCGACCTGGAATATGCCTCGCTGCAGGAAAAATAGCCGCCTATCGCCAAAGCGCTCACGGGAATGCTTATGACGATTCGGCCCAGAGCGGCGCTGAATTTCCTCTCCGATTCGAGAAACCGTGATTTTTCACCCCAGCTCAGCGTTTCCGAAGCGCTGAAGATCGACTCGCCTGATACTTCGCTCGGATCCGAGCTTACGGGCGTCATTTTCACGAGGAGTGAACTGTATGATCCAGGACTAGAAGCTAAGGTCCGTCGTGCTTCCTCAAAACCTTTTCGGTTCATGAGTATTTCATAGGAGCCCTGGTCATACAGGAAAACTCTTGAGCCGTCCAGGCTTATGCTGGTTTGTGGCGGATCGCCTACCACTGTGAAAACAATGCCCTGTTCGGGCTCCGTTCTGATATCCACGACGGCAAGTTCCCTGCCAGCCACCCATGCGTGAATCCCCGGAAGCAGTTTTCCAGCCAGACTGTCCAGCTCAGGGATGGCTCCGCTGAAAGCCAGGCTGAAAGCAGGGGGGTCTTCCAGGGGGAAGCCGGCCTCCCCCTTCGCGAAGAGCAGAATCCTGCATTCTATTTCCTCGTCTTCAAGGGAGTAGAATCCGGCAACCAGCCCATCCAAACCGTTGAAGGCTTCCACCCCTTCCTCAACAGCATAATATGGGATGTCATTGCCGCTTTTCGATAGGTGGGTTTGAATCAGGAGAGGCCTTCCATCTTTGTCCTCCGTGCCGCGCTTGGGCAAGGGTTCCAGAGTCGAAGCAAGCAAGGAAGGAATGGTTTCGTCCAATATGCCTTCTCCCGAATGAGCCACAATCGCTGCCGCTTCTTCAAGCGTGAACGCCCTCCCATCGAGGCTCGCTATGGTCGCGGGAGAAACCTGGACAAATTTCGACAAGCCCAGCACCCAAGGATCTGGCGCCGAATCCTTCTGCGATGCCGAATCCTTCGGCAAACCCTGTGCCTGGAGATTTCGCGATGTCAAAAGGAGGACAAGCAAGAACGCCAGCCCCCCTCCCCTCTGCCTCAAGCTCTTATATTTCCTCATCATCTTCTTCGGAGATCGGTACACCGCCCTTCCACTTCCAGCGCAGATAGGTTTCGATGAAGGGGTCGATGCCGCCATCCATGACCTCGTGGACATTCCCGACGAAAAACTTCGTGCGGTGGTCCTTCACCATCGTGTACGGCTGGAAGACGTAGGAGCGAATCTGGGAGCCCCAGGCTATGTCTTTCTTGTCGTTCTGGAACTTGGCGTTCTCTTTCTCCTTCTCCAGCCTGTAGTACTCGTACAGCCTCGACCGCAGGACGCTGAATGCCACATCCTTGTTCTTGTACTGGCTTCGCTCGTTCTGGCAGGTGACGACGATGCCCGTCGCGAGGTGGGTGATGCGCACCGCCGAGTCGGTCTTATTGACTTTCTGACCGCCAGCCCCCCCCGAACGGTACGTGTCGATGCGTATATCCTCGGGCTTGATATCGATCGTGATCGAATCATCCAGGACCGGGAGGACATAGACGGAGGCAAAGGATGTATGGCGCCTCGCGTTCGCATCGAAGGGGGAAATGCGAACGAGGCGATGAACGCCGCTCTCACCGCGCAGATAGCCATAGGCATAGGCGCCGCTTATCTGGATGGTAGCTGACTTGATGCCGCCTTCGCTCTCCAGGATGTCGACAACATCGGTCTTGAAATTACGCCGTTCAGCCCAGCGCGTATAGGTCCTGAGGAGCATGCTTGCCCAGTCGCATGCCTCCGTCCCGCCCGATCCCGCGTGGATGGCGAGATAGGCGTCCGATGAATCGGCTTCGCCGGAAAGGAGTTCAAGGACGACGGCATCGTCAAATCGCTTTCGAATATCGTCGAGAGTATTCTTCAGGTCGCCTTCTAAATCGCGCTGTTCTTCGGCCACAGCCAGCTCGTAGAATTCACGCAGGGATTCCACGTCCGTGGTGAGGCGACGCCACGCCTCAAGCCGATCTTTAATCTGCTTTATCTGGGCGAAAATCTTCCCGGCTTTGGCTGAATCATTCCAGAAATCGGGTTCGGCGGTAAGCTTTTCCTTTTCCCTGATGTTTTTCTCGAGCGATTCGGGGTCAAAGACGCCCCCATATATCGGTGATTTCGGCCTGAAGGTCGGAGATTGGTTTGGCTAGTTCTTCCAACATTGTTCGACTCCTTATCCTGTCATAAATATGATACTACTTAAAGTACAGTCCACCTTCAGGTAGCGGTCGTACCTGAGACTCAATTCGCGATCCAGAATGGTTCCGGAGCCCTCCCCCTGCAGGTTGAAATAGGCATGATTCGTCAGGCTGACGATGACGGAAACCGATTTTCATCACCGACATATCATACCCTGTAGTAGAGGCTAAGCGCCCACTCCGTGATACGGTTGGGAAGGAGACGCTTGAGCAGGGGAACAGTCCTTTGGAATGCCTGCCCAAAGGTGTACCGTGCACGGGGCTTAGGATTGTTCAGGATTTTCAGGACCAAGGGGCCTAATTTCTCGGGCGGAAATCCCTTTTCCTCATCAGCCCACGCAATTTTCATTACCCTCGCGTAGGACTCCTCGTATTCCCTCGTGACGGGAGCGTCGCTTCTGCAGTCCTGGTGACGTATATCGCTGGGCTGAATCAGGGATACCCATATCCCGAAAGGTCGAGCTTCGGTCCTCAGGGATTCCGTCATGCCTTCCAGGGCAAATTTGGATCCGGAATAGGCTCCCTGAAAGGGCAATCCGACGACGCCTCCCACGGAACTGACGTTGACGATATGTCCTCGTCCCTGGCGACGCATGACAGGCAGCGCTTCCCTGCAGACCAGCATGGCGCCGAGGCAATTCGTCCGCCAGCATTTCTCGATTTCCTCGATTGCTATAGTTTCGAGGGGGCCTACGACATGAAGTCCGGCGTTGTTGACGACGGCATCCAGTCGCCCTTCCTTTTCCATGATGATACCGATCGCGCGAGCGATGGATTCACCGTCGGTCACATCCATCCTCAGCATGGCAAAACCGCCCGCCTTTGTCGCCTCGATGGCAGCCGAACGGCTTGTTCCATACACTACCCAGCCATTTTCGGCGAGGAAAGCCGCGCAGGCCCTCCCGAGGCCTCCGGATGCTCCTGTCACTATCGCTACTCTGGATGAAGAAGACACGATCACCTCCTTGTGGCTGAAAAGGCTTCGGCGATGAGTTGGGCTATTCTCTCCGCATCCCATAATTCGGTATCGATCACGAGATGGGCCGATGATACATCATCCGTATCTATCCCATAGGTTTCCCTGTATCGCCTGTGGTCTCGCAGGTCGCGCTCCGCGGTGAATCGGGCGATCTCCTCACGTATTCCGCCTTCCCGACTGTGTATCCTGTTAACGCGGACATCGGGGCTGGCCTTCAGGTAGACCTTCAGGGCCGCGTCGGGCAGAAGCCACATTGCCAGGCGTGAACCGATGACGCAATCCTGCCTGCGCGCCAATTCGACCTGACGGGCGTCGAGAAGGCGGTCCCAGGAGGAATCATCCTCGGCCATCGCCAGTATTTCGGCCAAACCCTTGCCCTCTTCTTCGGCCATTTTCCTGAAGGTATAGTTGATGAATTCGCGGCCGAGTATGGCGGCTACGCGCCTGGATACAGTCGTGTTACCGCAGCCTGATTTTCCCGAAATCGCGATGATGGAGGCTTTTTTGTCGTTCATTCCACGTTCCTCAGCTGTTCCCTGATGTTCTCGAGGGCATCCTTCATCTCCACGACGGCGTGGGCTACCGATACAAGCGTATTCTTGGATCCTATCGTATTGACTTCCCTGTTCATTTCCTGACAGAGGAAATCCAGTTTCTTCGCGGGAGACTCCTCGCCGCTCATTGTCCGGAACGCAACGATATGGGCGTCGAGGCGGGCGATTTCTTCGGCGATGGTCAGCCGCACGAGCTGGACGGCGACTTCTTGCAGGAGGCGCTGCTCATCATAACCCTTGGGCAGAAGCTCCTCGAAGCGTTCCTGGAGCTGACTTCTTATTGTCCTATCCATCTCGGCGGCGTTTTCACTGACAAGGGCGAGACCAGCCTCGAATCGAGCAAGTTCCGCGAGAATGTTCGATTCCGTCGCCCCTCCCTCCCTTATGCGCGAAGCCTCCATCTCGTCGATGGCCAGCCTTACCTCTTCGGCCAAGGGCAACCAGAGGCTCTCGCTGTCCACGTCCTTTTCGTAAGTGAGCACCCCTTCAAAGGACGCGATGAGCCGGAGCGAAGGCTTTTCGTCAATGCCGCAGGTGGCCGCGATCTGCGACATGGCTTGATACAGGGAGCTAGCTACCGCCAGATCGGAGCGAACGGTCAGGGGACATTCTATTTTTTTCAGTCGCAGCGAGAATTCCACCTTTCCACGGCTGATCCGCTCTCCGATCATGGCGAGGATTCTGGGTTCGAAGGACGAAGCCTGTGGAGGCAGGGAAACGGAAATATCCAGGTATCGATTGTTGTATGACTTGATCTGGATGCCGCCTGAAAGCCCATCTCTCTCGAAATCTCTCTGGGCAAAACCTGTCATGCTCTTAAACATCGCTCACTTCCTTCTGATTCAATCGATTGAGCAGGGTTCTCCCAAGCTTCCAGTTGTCCCCTGCTCCCATGGTGACGAAAAGGTCACCCTTCCCTACGAGCGGGAGGAGGCGATCGACGCAATCGCCATGATTTTCCGCGTACATGATGAAGTTTTCTTTCCTGTGGAAGGCTCCTTCGGAGGAATCGCCATCGGTGACATCGAGAAGGTCAGGCCTGCGGGCGCGCACCTTCCGAAAGAGATCCCGGCCGCTTACGCCTTCCGCTTTTTTCTCGCGAGCCGACGCGTAGATGCCGTGGAGGATGAGGCAGTCGGCCTCGTCGAGACTTTCGGCGAACTCGTCCATGAGGGCTATGGTTCGCGAGAAGGTGTGGGACATGAAGTCGACGATGAGGCGCCGCGAAGGCCAGAAAACCTTGATCCCAGCAATCGTAGCCTTGAGGGCCGTCGGATGGTGGGCATAATCATCCATGACGAGGACGCCTTCCGCTTCGCCAATGATTTCGCTCCTGCGCCGCGAGCCCCTGAACTGCCCCAGGGCAACGCTGGCCTGGAGCCATTGCCGGTCGGCCATCGCTGATCCATCCTGCCAGTCTGCGACAATATCGCTGGCGAGGGCGAGCGCTCCGACCGCGTCCAACACCAAATGGCTGCCCGGGACATGGAGCTCGAAAACCGCATCGCTGGCGCCTATGCCGAACCCTGTCTTCCCCTCCCCCATCTCGCAGGCGAGGATTTTCCATGGGCCCTCGGCCGAAAAACCGTAGGGAGCAAAACGCAGGTCGCCGCGCCTGGCCATCGCGAACCGCGCCACCTTGGCCGCTCCCGCATCGTCCGCGCAGTAGACGAGGAGTCCCCCCGGAGGAAGCGTTTCGACGTAATCGCAGAATGCCCTTTGTATTGATTCATAGGTAGGGTAAAAATCCTGGTGATCGCTCTCGACGCTGGTGAGAAGTATCCTCCGGGGTGAAAAATGCATGAAATGACGCTTGTACTCATCGGTTTCCGCCACAAAGAAGCGATCTCCTGAAATCAGGGTGCAACGATCGCCAAACGAGGCCACTGCCGAGCCTGTAAGCACTGTAATCGGAGCCCCAAGAGCCGCGAGAATACTCCCCGTCATTGCCGTCGTCGTCGTCTTGCCGTGGACACCGGCTATCCCCGATGCATCGTAGAGTCTTGAGAGGGCGCCCAAGGCCTCGGCGAAACTGAACATCGGCAGCTTCCTGCGCTCGGCTTCCGCCATTTCGGGATTCGAGGCGGGATTGTATGCGTCTGAGAAAATGACAAGGTCTATATCCTGGCTTACGTGTGCGGCATCGAAGGATTCCGTCACTTTCATGCGGATCGATCGCAGTATGGCATCGGTGTAGAAAGTATCGGGAACATCGCTTCCCGAAAGGTCAGCCCCCCTCGCGGCGAATATCTCGGCGAGGGCAGCCATGCCCGTTCCCTTGGCGCCTATGAAATGGACGCGTTTGCCTGTTAATGACTCAGGAAATGACTGGATCGACATAGCCTATTGTAGGAGAAAATCGCCCTCCGGGGCAAGCTGGCCAAGGCCGCCAGAGGAAAAGTAATGAGTAAAGGCGGTCAAAGATGCAGCGACAGCGAAAATGTTGCCGTCGTGTCGGCTGCCATATCTAGATCCCAGCCGAAAAGCAGGCGGGTTCCCTGGTAGAAGGCATCTGCTTTTCCCAGCGAACGCTCCATGTCGCTGTCTCCGTGCTGGAGCAATGAAAGATGCTTCGTCTCATGCCTGTCGAGCATATGCCGCACCTTCAGCCGAAAAGCCTTGTCCGAACGGATTTCCATCGTCTCCTTACCCTGGAGAGTCTGAATGGAAACCGCTTCGGCAAGCAGAGCCTGATGACTTTCAGGGGATGAACCCAGATTTACCTTCTCCCTGCCTTCCAACGCGAAAAACTCCACATCTTCCCTGCTTGCCGAAGGCTGCACATTCAATTCGCAGGAATAGCGAAGGGCGACCTGGTGCTGGGAACGGTTGGTCAGTTCGATATCGACGCTCACGCAGTATTTCTGGAAGAAGTACGACTTTCGTATCGTGAAGGGGTGTAGCGAAGGACCTGATTTGAGGGTGAAGTCCCTGGTGAATAGTACCTTGGAAGGGCTCATTTCCTTCTCGATGCAGGAATAGGACTGGTCAGCGAGGCTGACGAGCTCATCATCGAAAGCCCCAAAGTCGTATATGCTGTCCAGGAAGCTGTTCGCCGACCGCAACTGTTCAGCGTTGTAAACGCAACAGTAGTTCTGCTTGCTTCTGAAGGAGTCGAGCTCGAAGACAGATCCCCCTTTTTCATGTATGTAGCAGTTCATGTCGGCGGCTTGGTAGAGGATTTCCTTTTCTCCATCGCAGTCAATGTCGTCCATCACGATACCGGGACTGAAGCTCCCGTGAACGCGCGTAGCCTTTTCCGCCTCTATGAGAGCCCTGTACGCGCTCATGCGGACCTCGGGCCGACGTAATCCGCCGGCGCATCCTTCCCAGTATGCGTCGCCGTTCTGAGCCTTCCAGAGGTCCTCCTGAGCGCTCTTCTTGCGGGCCTTGTCGCCGCGCAGAAGGGTCATCAACGAATGCACATGATACATCCTGTCGTAAAGATGCTTGCTTGCCGGATTTTGGAGAATCAGCTGCTTTGCCAGGGAAGGAGCGCCGTGGAGACAGGACTCGGCGAAAGCCCCATCAAAACCCCTACTCAGCCTTGTGGAAGAACAGGATGAAAGATAGAAAAGCTTGCCGTTTTTCATTGATCGGGCATATGATTGGGCAGAAATCGTCTCGATCTCCAGGCAATTCTTCTGGAACCAGGCGAAAGACTTCTCGAACATGACGTCGGGCGACTCGAGCCCCGACGATTCCCACATTCCGGGTACGGAATGGCCATCGACCATGACGGTATAGAGGCGGCAGGAGGGATGAGCTGTCATCAGACGCTCGAGAGAAACCTCGAAGGGAACTGGCGAATCGAATATTTCGTCGATATCGAAGACCGGAAAGATGTAGAGCAGCTTTCTCTGGTCTTCGGTGATGAGGGGATCGTAGTGCCCAGGCTCTAGAAAACCTGTCTTCTCGAGGATGTTGGCGGGCAGAAATGAATAGAAAAGCCCCGAGTTGCGGAAGATTACAGGAAGCCCTGCGTCCCATGAGTACTCGTAGAGCCAGCCGCCCGAGGGGCGACGGCCGAATGTTTTCCGCAGGTAGGTGGTGAGCATCTCGATCTGCCCCACCTTGTCGGAGGGCTGGAGGACTGGGAATAGAGGATTGAAGTAGCCGCCGCCCAGGAGCTCAATCTGCTTGCGGTCCACCATCTCCGCCAGCAGGAGGATGAACTCGGGGTGGTTTTCCTCGATCCATTGATAGACGACGCCGGAATAATAGAGGACAGCCGTGATGTTCTGGAACTTGTAAAGGCTCGAAAGGAAGGGGCGCCAGGACCGCTGGTAGCTGGTCTCAAAGACCTTTCCCGAGGCGCCGTCCGGCATAGTGTTGTATGTCCCAAGAATGACTTTCGTGCCCTGCATCGATCCTGTACCTTCGGTATGATGGGGGATTCTATACCACAAACCAAGCTTCGGGAAAGGGCAATCCCGTTCAAACCGGTTTTTTGTCAATTTTGCCAATAGTATCGACGTGCCATACAAACACATTTTATATGTTTCATGTATGGCAAAGTGCGTCTGTTTGCGCAATGATTAAAGTCTGCAGAAAGCGAAAGCGATGAAGAAGCCCATGAGTATGCCTGTGAAAACTTCAGGCCAGGTATGGCCATGGACTTCCTTGACGGCATCGTAGTCTATATCAAAACGCACAGAAAGATCGTTTCCGAGACGATTGAGCGTCGTCGCCTGCAAACCGGCGGAGCGCCTGACCCCGAGCGCATCGCGGATAACGATGAGAGAGAGGAAGAGCGAAACGATGAAGAGATTGGTAAAACCCTCGGTGAGGGCGATGGCTGTGCTTATGGATATCGCGACGGCGGAGTGACTTGAAGGCATACCCCCTGTGCGCCAGAAGAAGGTAAACATGGCTTCCCGAAGATCCTCGCTGCGCTGGGCCTTTACCAACGCGATCACTGCCTTTATGAACTGGGCTATGAGGAGGCTGAAAAATGCCGAGAGGAAGATGGGGTTCTCTAGGAGCAGACGGAGATCTGCCGCATCGGTTTTCATCGCCCCCGAATTTTCACGTTCAGGCGGCTCCCTGTCAAGTCTTCCTTCGGCTTCATTGACCGGAAGGATGCAGCCCCGCTATCATTGAACGATGAAATCCGCTTTCAGCCAGCTCGTATCCGCAAATGACGAAGGCCGAAGGCTCGACCGGCTACTGCGCATCATTTTCAGAGATATTCCGCTTTCTGCATTGCAGAAGGCTCTCCGTAAGGGCGATATCCGCGTCAATGGCCTCAAGCGGAAGCCCGATTATCGCTGCAGCGAAGGCGACATGATAGAATACAGCCGCTGTTTCGCGCCCGCGGCCGACTTGGAAACGAAGCCCGGCGATACGTTGGCGGCTCGCGATGCCGGCAAGCGGGGCTCTGCAGGGGACAGACTCTCCATAGTGCTCGGAACCTCGGATCTCCTCTTTATAGACAAGCCTGCTGGCCTTCTCGTACATGATGGATCGGACAGCCTTGATGCCCTGGTAAAGCTGTACCTTTCAGACAAGCTGGAAGCATCGCTCGCCTTCACTCCTGGTCCTCTCCACAGGCTCGACAGGAATACATCGGGTTTGATCGTTTTTTCCAGGAGTCTTGCGGGCGCGACAGCCTTCAGTTCCGCGCTCAGGCGAGGAGCCGTGCATAAAACCTATCTCGCCATCCTGGAAGGCCGGATGGATGGCGAGGAATGCTGGAGGGATTCTCTGTCCAGGGATGCCGGCCTCCGCCGAAGTTTCGTGGATTCGGACCATGCCTCTTCGGAGAAGTCGATCGAGTCGGCGAAGGCAAAGGAAGCCATCACAAAAATCCATACCCTGGCCACCGATGGAACCATGACCCTCGCTGCGATACGGCTCCTGACGGGCAGGACGCACCAGATCAGGGCACAGGCAGCCCATCACGGCCATCCCCTCCTCGGCGACACCAAATACGGCGGGACGAGATGCGATCAACCATATTATCTGCATGCGTGGAAACTCGCTTTTGACGAACAGCTCTTCCCCGATACGCCGCGGGAGCTTTCCGCTCCTTTACCCCTGTATTTCTATAAAAAAGTCATCTCCATCTTTCCCAATCAGGAAAAAGAAGTATATTCAATGTTTAGATACTTTCGATTCCAGGAGGGGACATAGATGCCCGATCCGGTTTTCACTCCCAAGATGCCCAGGATGCCCAAGATGCCGAAGATTACGCTCAAGGGTCCTGTCATCGTCATCGTCGTCATCGCCCTGGTGGCGATCGTATTCCTGTCCACGAGCTTCATCGTGGTCGACCAGACGGAGAACGCCGTCATCACGACCCTTGGCAAATATTCCAAGACCCTAGGCGCGGGCCTCCACTACAAGCTCCCCTTTGGACTACAGAAAGCGTATATAGTCAAGACAAAGGTTGTGCAGACTGAAACCTTCGGGTTCCGTACCATCAAGAGCGGGGTGGTGACTCAGTATTCGGAACAGAAATTTCCCGAAGAATCGACGATGCTCACGGGGGATCTCAACATTGTTGATGTCGAATGGATCATCCAATACAGAGTAGTCGATCCGAAAGCATGGCTTTTCAATGTGTCCGACAAGCAGAAGACGATCAGGGACATATCTCAATCAGTCATCAACAGGCTGGTGGGCGACAGGCTGATCCTTAGCGTGATCGGTTCCGATCGCCAGAACATCCAAGACAACGCTGTCGTCATGATGAACGATATCTTCAAGAAATACGAACTCGGTATCCAGGTCACCCAGGTGCAGCTTCAGAATATCGTGCCCCCTGAAGGTGTTCAGGACGCCTTCGAGGATGTGAATAAAGCCATACAGGATATGAACCGCCTGATAAACGAAGGCAAGGAAGCCTACAATGCCGAGATTCCCAAGGCCAAGGGACAGGCTGACCAGATCATTGAAATAGCCCAGGGCTATTCCACCGAGAGGGTGAACAAGGCAAAAGGCGATGTGGCGCGATTTGTCTCCGTCCTCGATGAATACCGAAAAGCGCCTGATGTCACCAGGAAGCGTCTCTATTACGAGATGGTCGATGAAGTGTTCGCCGACAGCAAGGACGTCGAACTGATAGACAAAGCTTTCACCAACCTACTTCCCGTCAAAATTCTCGACGCGGCCGGGGGGCAGCCCAAATGAAGAAAACAACACTTATCATAGTAATCGTTCTG
>JBAQLW010000226.1:0-2717 GCA_049302175.1 Rectinemataceae bacterium | reverse complement strand
GAAGCCTCCCGGCCTTCGCTCGCAATGACAGATGATGTCTCCCCTTCCATCGGCAAGGCTTTTCCGCTATGCTCTTTCAATCAATATTTTCGGATCAGCGCGGAGGGACGCATGAAGGCGATCGAACTGGCTAAGGCCTACGATCCAAAGAGTTTCGAGGATTCAATCTACGCGAAATGGAAGGACGAAGGGTGTTTTCTACCCTCAAGCGACAGGACCAGGAAACCTTTTACGATCGTCATCCCACCTCCCAACGTAACCGGCGTCCTCCACCTCGGCCATGCCCTGGACAACAGCCTCCAGGATGTCCAGATCCGCTACAGGCGCATGACGGGCCGTCCTACGCTTTGGGTGCCCGGCACAGACCACGCCGGTATAGCGACGCAGAATGTCGTCGAGAAGATGCTGCGCAAGGAAGGCAAGGACAGGCGGACCATGGGCCGCGAAGCCTTTGTCGAGGAAACCTGGAAAGTGGCGAAGGAACACAAGGCCTTCATCAACAACCAGCTCGCCAAGATAGGATCGAGCCTGGATTGGTCCCGCGAGCGCTTTACCCTGGACGAAGGGCTTTCGAAGGCTGTGCGGGAGGTCTTCGTCACGCTGTATGAGCGCAACCTTCTCTACAAGGGCGAATACCTCGTCAACTGGTGCACGAGCTGCGGCACGGCCCTCTCCGACGATGAGGTCGAGCATGAAGACGAAGCGGGTTCGATGTGGCATATCTGGTATGAGCTCGCCGAAGGTCCCTGCCCGGAATGTCCCTCGGGCAGGATCGAAATAGCCACGACGCGACCTGAGACCCTCCTCGGCGATACGGCGGTGGCAGCCCACCCCGAGGACGAGCGCTACCGCGCCCTCGTCGGCAAAATGATAAAACTCCCCCTTACCGACCGGCTCATCCCCCTTATCGCCGACGCCTACGTGGACAGGGCTTTCGGCACCGGCCTCGTCAAGATAACGCCCGCCCACGATCCCAACGACTTCGAGGTGGGAAACAGGCATGGCCTCGAACGCATCAACATCCTCAATCCCGACGGGACCCTTTCGGACAAGGTTCCCGAAAAATACCGCGGCATGAAGGCGCTCGAAGCCAGGAAGCTCGTCCTTGCCGACCTCGAAACACTCGGACTCCTCAAATCCGAAGAGAAGCTGGTCCATGCAGTCGGCCATTGCTATCGCTGCCACACCTCGATCGAACCATACCTCTCCAAGCAATGGTTCGTGAGGATGAAGCCCCTCGCCGAGAAGGCGCTCAAGGCCTGGCAGGACGGCGACGTCAACTTCTTCCCGAAGAAATGGGAACATACCTACAAGCACTGGCTCGAGAACATCCGCGACTGGTGCATCTCGCGCCAGCTCTGGTGGGGGCACAGAATTCCGGCCTTCTATTGCCGCCACTGCGGCGCCGTCATGGTTGAACGCGAGGATCCCCTCTACTGCAAGCAGTGCGGTTCGGACGATATCTGGCAGGACGAGGACGTCCTCGACACTTGGTTCTCCAGCTGGCTCTGGCCCTTCAGCACCCTGGGCTGGCCCAATGACACGGCCGACCTGCGCCGCTTCTATCCCACGAGCGCCCTTGTCACCGGCTACGACATCATTTTCTTCTGGGTAGCCCGCATGATCATGGCGGGCATGGAATTCACCGAGAAGGCTCCCTTCAGCGAAGTGTTCATCCACGGCCTCATCCGCGACAAACAGGGCAGGAAGATGTCCAAGAGCCTCGGCAACGGCATCGACCCTCTCGAAATCGTCGACGAATACGGCGCCGACGCCCTCAAATTCACCCTCGCTTACAACTGCGCCGCCGGCCAGGACATACTGCTCGACCGCGACAGCTTCAAAATGGGCTCGAAATTTGCCAACAAGATATGGAACGCCTCGCGCTACATTCTCATGAACCTCGAGGGTCGGACATTCCTGGCCCCCGAATCCCTGACCTATTCGGACGCTGATCGATGGATACTCCACCGCCTGGATGAAGCCGCCTCCCAGACAGCCCGCGCCCTCGAATCCTGGCGTTTCAACGACGCCGCCCAGGCCGCCTATTCCTATTTTTGGGACGATTTCTGCGACTGGTACATCGAAGCCGCCAAGCTCTCCACCCGTTTCGGCGACAATGCCGAAAAGGACAGGGCGACGACCGTCCTCCTCATGGTCCTGGAAGAATCCTTGAGACTCCTCCATCCCTTTCTTCCCTTCGTTACCGAAGAGATCTATGGCATGCTGCCCAACTCGAGAGGCCGCCTCATCTCCCAGCCCTGGCCCAAGCGCGACGATACGCGCCTGAACCCCGAGCTCGCCGCCCGCTTCGACAGCCTGCGCGAACTCGTGACCCTCGCGCGCACCCTGCGTTCCGAGTTCCAGATCCCTCCCGAAGCCCGAATGCCTCTCGCGATCCGTTTCGGCGCTGGATTTGTGGGCGCTGATTTTATGAAGCGGGGGGGATCCCTCATCGCCCTCCTCGTGAACGGCCCCGAACCGTGCTTCCTCGAGAAAGACGCTACCAGGCCAGCGGGAACGGTCGCCCTTATCGGCAAGGGCTTCGAGCTCTTTGTCGACGTCAAGGAACTTGTCGACACGGCCAAGCTCGTCGCCAAGCTCGACAAGGATATCCAGAAGGAATCGGCATTTGTCGCCAAGGTACAGGCTAAACTGACCAACCAGTCTTTCGTAGCCTCCGCCCCAGCGGAGATCGTCGCGCAGGAAAGGCAGAA
>JBAQLW010000225.1:0-3307 GCA_049302175.1 Rectinemataceae bacterium | reverse complement strand
ATGCGCGTCGTCGACGAACTCGAGAATATGACCGATGAGTGCCTGGCCATCGCCTTCCTTCTCAAGAAGAAGCGGAGCAAGCGCCTCGGCTTTGAACCCGAAGCCCTCGCCGCCCTGAAGCCCTATACCGATCTGGTCGACGAGTTCCTCGCCTTCGTGGCGGCAAGACTCCATGTGGGCATGTCGGAGGTAGAGCTGGGCATCGCGTCGGAGATGGAGGAAAAGGTCGATGTCTACAAGAAGCACCTGAAGAAGCTGGCGCGAAAGCGCCTGGACTCAGGTGCCGACGTGAAGGCCGAGCTCCTCTATATCGATCTCATACGCCATGTCGAGAAGATAGGCGACTGCGCCTATGCCATCGCCGGCGAATTGAGGCATTTCAGCGTTTGAGCGCTTCGGGCAGGCGGTAGACATCCTCAACCCCTTCCACAAGGATACCTCCCATCCCCAGCGCGAGCGCCGGTTCTATGTCCACGTCCATCCGGTCGCCGATGGAGACGCAGGAAGCGGGCGGGAGGCCGAGGGCGGCGCAGGCTTTGAGGAATGGCCGGGGAGAGGGCTTCGACTCCAGGCTGTCGTCGAGGCCGATGACAGAAGAGAAATGAGGGATGATGCCGAGAGCCAAGAGCCCCGCTTCGCCGACGGAGCGGGGATTGTTGGTGAGGAGGCAGAGCCTGAACCGGGAAGCGAGGGCCGCGAGACCCTCGCCTAGCCTCGGATCGGCTGTCAGCCATTCAGCGGGGCGAATCTCTTCCTCGCGCCAGTGGATTATCGTCGCCATGTCGATGGGGAAGCCGCGTCTGCGGCCAAGTGCGAGGAAGAGATTCGCCATGCTGGTTTTCGGAAGGCCTGCCGCGCGGCGCGCCTCGCGCTCCTCCTCCATCATCGCGGCCGCCTCATCCTCATGGATGCCCAGATGGGAAGCGAGGCGCGCCACCTGCGACGTCTCTTGCCAGTCGAAATAGCCTTGATGAGTGTAGAGGGTGCCGTCCATGTCGAGGATGAGGGCGGAAAAACCGTCTGGAAGCCAGCGGACGATCACTTCTTGTCGGCGGCCCCGTAGGGGATCACTTCGTCGGGTGACAAGGCGAAGCCACTCTCCTGCGTGCCGGAGGCGACAAGGCCCAGGCTGCCCTGTTTGGCCTCACTCTTGTCCATCTGCTTCTTGATCAGCCTCGCCACGACATCCCTGTTGTCGAGCAGCGAGGAAAGTGAGCGGTCGTGGTGGACGAGGCTGATGATCTGGGCGAAGAGACCCGTGACATCGGCCTGTATGTACCACTCCTTCTGCAGGAGTTCCTTGTGATGGATGGCGTTGGTGCCGATGATCCTGTAGAAATAGCCAAGGCGATAGGCGGCGTCGAAATCCTCGATCGCGGTGCCGTTGAAGAGGGGCAGGGAGACGGCGCAGATGACACGCGCCGCGCCCAGGTCCTTCAGGTTCTTCATGCCTTTGATGAGGGTGCCGCCCGTGCCGATCATGTCGTCGGCCATGAAGATCGTCTTCCCCTCGACATCGCCCAGCAGCCTCGTCTCCTTGATGTTGGAATCGGCCGCGTTCTTCGTCACCTTGGAATAGTCCCTTTCCTTGTAGAGAAGGGCGAGCGGCCGCTTGAGGGCGTTGGCGTAGAACTTGTTCCTGTCGACGGCGCCCGTGTCGGGAGCGAGGACGACGAGGTCCTCGGCCTGAATATCGATGATGGACATGAGCTTTTCGATGATCTGGAAGGATGCGTGGAGGTTTTCGAGCCGGAGTTTGTCGAAGCAGTTCTCAATCTCCCTCGAGTGGATATCGAGCGTGATGATCCTCGAGACGCCAAGGTTTTCGAGCATGACGCCCACACGGGCTGCGGTGAGCCCTTCCCTGCCCTTTTTCTTGTGCTGGCGGGAGTAGGGGTACATGGGCAGGACGAGATTGATGCGGTTGGCGCCGGCCTGCATGGCCGCGTCGATCGTCACGAAGAGGTTGAAGATATGGTCATTCACCGACATCACCCTGTTGAGGGAGCCGTCGTTGAAGGCTATGGGCAGATGGTTTTCGATATCCTGGAAGATGTAGATGTCCTTGCCGCGCACCGACTCGAGGATCTCGGTCTTCACTTCGCCGTTGGCGAAAAATGTGTGCTGGGCGTTGACCTTGAAGCGGGGAGCCCTGTATCTGTCGGTGGGACCGGGCATGTAGAGAAGGCTGGAGTTGGCGTCGTTCGCGAAATTGATCTTCCGGATCGCCAGTTCCTGGCTTATGTGATACCGCGAAGCCAGGGCTTGGGTCTTCCGGTCGAATCGTCGCTTGTAAATCCCGGCCAGCTTGCGAACCACCTGGTCCGCGAAGGCTTCCGCGCCGGGGCAAGCGAGAATGCCCAACTTCGTGGGGTCGGAATAACTCATTGGTTCGCCGCCTTGGGGATGGAGTGGTTGATTTTAAGGTATACCGACCCGATGTTTTTGTCAATCTTGACGAGGGAGTAAAGGCTTTCTCAGACAAGGCGCCGGATGAGGACGACATAGGGACCATCGCCCGGCGGGCTGAGGATCAAGGGGCTCGCAGTCCCTATTTCCACGCCGGTGAGGCGGCCTTCCCCATCTGTCCAGTATTCCATTCTGTACCTTCCGGGAGGAGGGTAGAGAACGAGCTGTCGGCTGCCCTTCATCCCTGCCCTGGAGCCCAGCCAGAGAAGGTACCGATCGGCTTCATTTCCGGAAACGGCCAGGATTCCAAACTCGCCGGGCCAGTCCGGCACATTCTTCATCCTCTTCGCGTCTCCCCCGGCCAGGAGAAGCCCGTCGGCGGATCCCGTGAATCCCAGAGCCGCTTCCCTGAGCCTGTGCCCGGAAGGCAGAGCCACAAGGATCCTGGCCAGCGTTTCAGAAGTATCGAGAAAAATCATTCCGCAGCTCCTCGATGCCGGGCATACCCTTTATCGCGGACCAGCCCGCGGACTCGTCCATCTCGGAATGTGCCTCGAGAATGGCGAGCACTATCTCTATCTGTATTCCCGCCCTTTTCCAGAGAGGAGCCTTGGCGTCGCCCAGGTGGTCGAAGCCGGGATTCCCGCCCGCGACCTGCCCCATGTTCAGGGTTTCAATCAGGTAGGCCGCCGCCGGGGTGCCCTCGCCCCATTCGCGATGCGAAAGCCCCCTGTGCTCTTCCCTCGACTGGTCGAGAACCATGCTGACGCCTCGATCTTCGGCCGCGAGAATTCCCATGGCCGCATAGCCGATATTCTTGGGATGGGCGACGATGTCCCAGGCCAGGCCCGAGGAGGGACCAGCTTCGTGAAAATCGAAGGCCGCCTTGACCTTCTCC
>JBAQLW010000224.1:0-4439 GCA_049302175.1 Rectinemataceae bacterium | reverse complement strand
GAGGGATTGAATACCCAAAACTTGGCGATGACAGCCGCTCTGGCTACCATATTCGACGCCCTTGATCCAGACCCAGCCTACGATACGATCGGCGCTGCGCTCGCAGCCTTCATGAATGATCCTTCTGATAGCCCGGATATAACCATATATCTTGACACTTCTTCCGCCAATTTCGATACACTGTTCGCGGATGGAAGCGATGTTGCAATACTCTTCGGTGCTGCCGGCGTCGATTTTAGCCAATTCAACAATAGCTGAGGCAGGAGGTAAAATATGAAACGAACACTACTTGTGATGATAATTCTTCTTGCATCCTCAGGCATGATCTTTGCCCAGACCCTTGATGGCCTCTCGTCGAAGGACGCCAAAACGATGGGCATGGGCGGTGTATCCAAGGTTTTTGGTGATCACTACCAGGCCCTCTGGGGCAACCCCGCGGCGCTCGTCTCGGAAAAAGGCTCCCTCACCATAGCCGATCTGTCGGCTTGGCTCTATGTCAAACCCACACCCAGCAAAATCCAAGATGTGCAAACCCTGATGGCCGATTCTACTACCGACAACGAGAGGATCAGCCTCATCAACCAGTTCCAGGCCGAGAACAACGGCTTGGGCGGTGGCGCCTCGGTAGGTCTTGGCTGGGCGGGCAAGGGCTTCGGCCTCGGCATGAACATTGTGGCCGACACCTATACGGAAGGCCTCAAGCTGAAGCTTATGACCCAGCTCAACGGCGTCGTCGGCCTTGCCTTTCCCCTCCACCTGGGTCCCGTGACGATCAAGGCGGGCCTGGACGGCAGGATATTCTTCCGCACCGATTCCGATGGCATGTGGGATATCATGTCTATTGACGGTACTTCCCCGGTTATAAATGGCACAGGCCTGGCGGCTGATATAGGCGCTATTGTCGAACTCGGCCCCTTCATGGTGGGAGCCTCGCTCCGTGACCTTGGAATGGAATTCGATATGGGCAAAGGCACTGTAGACCAGATGTCCAGCATGGATCTTCCTCTCCCCACCCCGACGACATACGCCCTCAATCCAAAAGTCTACACCGGAGCCGGCGTCAAGCTGGGCGGCAAGCCCCTCGCCACGTCGGTCTTCGCCGAGGTTTCCGACACCATCGCCGTATTCGAGGACAGCGACGCCCTTTGGACGAACCTCCACGCCGGAGCCGAACTCAAGCTTCTCAACATTATCGCCGTCCGCGGCGGACTCAACCAGGGTTACCTCTCCCTGGGCGCCGGCATCGATCTCCTCTTCCTCCACGCCGACGCGGCCATCTTCACCGAGGAAGTCGGCCTCTATCCAGGCCACAGACCCAGGTCCGGCATCGCCGTCCAGGCTGCCGTGCGGTTCTGATCCACGGTCTCCGACCTGCGATTGCTGTAACTATTGGGGCTGCCCGGGATTCACTCCTTGGGCAGCCCTTTTTAAGGCTCATAGTAGCGTGGGTTTTTGCCGATACTGATACTTGACTCTTTATCCCTATAAATGGATTATAGGGCCTTCTCGAGAGGGGAATCCCAACCAGGAGCGGAGCCGTGGTTTTCAAGCGCATGGTACTCACATCTCTCTGCGCCTCCCTTCTCGCCTCGGGCGCGTTCGCCCAAGCCACCCTCGCCGAAATCTATCCCAAGGAAGCCCGCTCCATGGGCATGGGCGGAACCTTCCGTTCCCTCGCCACGGGCTATCAGGCCTTTTTCGGGAATCCCGCCGGGTTTTCAGGCCCCGCCACCCTCACCATAGCCGACGCTGCCCTCTGGGGCTATTTCAAACCCAATCCCTCCACGATACGAGACCTGACCACTATCGCTCAGGGCGCAACCCCTCCCGCCGACGCGAAAAGCCAACTCGGCGACATCATCGTGAAAAACAACGGCCTCGGCGCCGGGGCGAGCCTTGGTTTCGGCTGGTCGGGCAAGGGCTTCGGCCTCGGCCTTACGATGATATCCGACAGCCTTGCCGCTGGAACAACCTACGACGACGCCATCGCCTTGGTCCGCAACCAGGCCAACGCCATTGTCGGCGTAGCCCTGCCCCTCGACCTGGGACCCTTTTCCATCAACCTCGGCATCGACATGAGGGCTTTCTACCGCCTCGACTCGGGCACAGCCTGGCCCTTCGCCACCCTCGCCTCGGCCTTTATCGATGGTCAAGGCTTCACCGCCGAGATAGGCGACCTCGCCCTTTCGGGAGGTTACGGCGTCGCCGTCGATTCGGGCGCCATCCTTGCCCTGGGACCCTTCTCGGCGGGTGTCATGATCCGTGACTACGGCTACGAATTCACAATGAGCGACACGACAGTCGGCAATGTCACCGATACCTTCGAGCTTCCCGCGGGTGGCGGCGACGACACGGCATATCGCCTCGTCCCCAACTATGCCGTAGGCATGGGGCTCAACTTCAAAACGAGCAAGGCTATGGGTTTTTCCTTCTCCGTTGAAACGGACAATCCCCGCGCATTCGTCGAACTGGCCTACACCGACATCGGCGCCTCCCTCGAACTACTCCACTCGGGCGCCCAGATTAAGCTTTTCAACGTCCTCGCCTTGCGCGCCGGCTATAACAAAGGTTTTCTCTCCTTCGGCGCCGGTCTCGATCTTGCCCTCATTGAAATCGATGCGGCCGTTTTCTCCGAACCCCTTGCCGAACTCTCCGATGGCCCCGGCCGAAGCGGCCTGGCATTGCAGGCGGCGATTCGCTTCTAATCCTTCTCTTTCCTCAATAAAAGTGACTATTTTAATCGATTTTTCTTGACAGCCTCCGTCAACCATCTACACTTATACATTGATGCAGACCTCTCCAATTTCTCCAGTTGTTCAAAAGTGAAGGAGGAAACATGAAAAAGAAGTTGCTTTTGCTCGCCCTTGCACTTTTCCTGTGCATTGGCAGCGCTTTTAGCCAATCAGTCGAGGCTGAATTCGCCATGTTCAAGCGAATTGTATCGCCTGTAATGAAATGGGGTGTTAATGGAATCCTTACAGTCCCCAAAGCCAACACGATCGGAAAGTTAAATTTCTATGCGGGTGCGATGGGCAAGGAAGCTGGAGTACTTGAAGATTTGAAACTCTTCAACACATCATTAAGCCTAATGGTAGGTAGCTCTGAGGATGTTGAGCTTGGGTACACCAGAAGACAACTTATTTGGCAGGATATCAAATTCTCCGATCTGTCTATGGACACCTTCCATATAAAGGCGCGAGTGCTCAATCTGGGTGACTACTTCTTTCCACAGGTAGCAGTTGGAACGAATATGGTTTCACTCGTCGACAACTCTTTCACAAATAAAAACAATATTCTATTCAATGTCTATGCGGCGGCCACCTCTACGATTCCATTGATAACACCAAAGCTTGGCACGGTATCGGTAACAGCAGTTGCAGAAACGATTATGAATGAGGGTGATTTGGGGGTGTACCAATTCTCCGGCGGTGCAGATGTTAATCTGTTCAACTTTCTATTTGTATTTGGCGAATTACAAGGCTTCAATCCAAACAAAATCAATAATGAGATCATAAACGTAGGTGCTAAGATTAAGCTCGGTTCGCTTTCGGCTGGTGCTGGTCTTTTCGGTATAAGTCGACTAGCTGATCCAACCGGAACATTGCTCGATAACGTCGAATCATCCACTTTCGATATCGAAAACGCAAAATGGATGGCAACGATCGCTTTCGAGATCGACCTCAGCAATTCCGGTTCCAAGAAATAAGGGAGGAATACAATGAAAACTATAAGAATCCGTGCATTCCTTCTAGCACTTCTCGTAGTGATGCTATTAGGCTCCTGTGAATTTTTCGCGAGCTTCAAACGTGATCTTCCTCCTGTCATTCAACTCTACAACTCAGCTTTACAACGGACCAACAAGCTGCTTCCGAATGATACTCTTTATGTAAAAGTATCAGGGCTTGCTTCCAATACTATGTATGAAGTTGAATGCCTTGATACAAATGGTGATCCAATCACATCAATGCTCGCAGAGTCTGATGCGAATGGCGTAATCCAACCAACAGCACTCTGGTACGATATTGGATTCAAATGGGATGCAACATTGAATAGTGGCGTAGGAGGCATAAAGCTTGCTTCAGAGGCTGAACTCGGTCTTTCAGCTTTTGAGGTACATATAAAAACCTTGGATGGAACAGCAACCGATTTTAGTCTCGAATTTTTCGTCATCTATAATACAAGTATAGAGAGACCACAGCCCATAGTTATGGCTGGTGAGATGGTTGTCTCAACATTCAACCTCGAAAACGCCTTTGATGCAGGTGATACCCTTTATGTTAAAGTTGCTAATCTGGGTAAGGGACTCCCAACCGGGCAATCTAATGCAACTGTCAACGTAGTACCCTTTACCGGTACGAATTACGAGGATGGAGATCCAATAGATAATGTCTATATCTCTGTCACGATGACTCTTGATGAGTTAAAAAATGGGACAGCAA
>JBAQLW010000223.1:0-2973 GCA_049302175.1 Rectinemataceae bacterium | reverse complement strand
CCCCTGGTGGAGCGAAATATCCCAGCGCCTTCGCCGGAAGGGTTGGCCGACGACGTCATGGCAGCCATAAGCCGCGGCGATCGCCATCGATTTGTCTTCAGCCCCCTCCTTGCCGCCGCGGCGGCGGCGATTTTCGTCGTCGGTCTTGGTCTGGGGATTTTCTTCGCACACCGAAACAGCGACATGATCAAGATCACCTTCTCTCTCGACGCCCCGCAGGCCAGATCCGTGTACCTGGCCGGCGATTTCAACGCATGGAACGGCGAAGGATATTCGCTGAACAGGGCGGGTGCCGATGGCGCCTGGACAATTGTGATTCCCCTCAAACGAGACAAGGTGTATGTCTACAATTTCGTGGTCGATGGAACCACGTGGATAGCAGATCCCTCCGTCCCTGTAAAGGTTGACGATGGATTTGGAGGCTCGGGCAGCCTCCTGAGGTTGTAGTCAGATGAAAATGTCCAAAAATTCGCGCGTAGCATCTGCGATTGCCTTCTCGATGCTTCTGTTCGCTCTTCCTGCGATGCTCTCGGCGCAGGATGTGGCGGCGTGGTTCTCCAAGACAGCCAATAAAACCGCCTACGGATCCATCGCGGGCGAGGTCGATGCTTTGGCCGCCGCGTTACGGGGGGCCGCTCTTTCCGATTCGCTGCTTTCACAGCGGCTCGAGGAGGGCGCGCGGAAACGGGTTCCGGCAGCCATAATGTTGTCCACTCTCAGGGAAGACGTTGAGCGATACATGCTTGTATCGGGTGCCTTAAATACGCGAAAACTCCTCCCTTCCGACATAAAAAAGGCTACTACGACCGTGGCGCAAGTCTCTCTCCTCCTCAGGGCAGGAACGACGGAAACGGAGCTCGAGGCTTCCCTCGATGCCGGCGTCGCCTTGATGGGCGTCAAGGCTCCGGCCGTCGCGCGCGCTATCGCGGCGCTCACGGTGACTGCAGCTGCCCGCGCCGAATTAGGTCTGCGCGAGGAAGATAGTCCTTCCTTTGCCGCCGCCCTCGTCAGGAGCGGCCTCGCGGACAAAAACCTCGGTTTCGTACTCGCTTCGGCAAAAAAACTCGTGGCGAAAGGGGAATCAGCCAACGTGGCATTGGATGAAACCTTGGCAAGCCTTTCGAAGGACGATTCGTCCGGTTCCAAACCTGGAACCCCAAAGGATGGCGGCTCGCCAGCGCCCAAGGAAAATAAAGGTCAAAACCGCCCGGAGAAGAGCGGAGAAAGCGGCAAGAAGCCCGACGGAAACGGCATCGATGGAGGAAATGGCAGCGGCAGGGGAATTGAAGGCAGTAGGAATTAAGCCGTTCGTTTCAAGTTTGCGGAATGACAACGGCTCTTTGGCCACGCGTATATAGCCTTTCGTCGGCTGTACCAAACCTTCATTTATCGTTTCGTGCGGCCTCCGACCCATGAAAAGCGAGTTCAAGGAAAATACCATGCTCCTGAATTTTATCATCAGTCCACCGGCGTGAAAAACTGCTCAATCGGGATACCGCGCGGGAGGTCATCGCGTTGCATAAAAATCGTCCTACCATCGCCGAAGGGCTGCTTCAGCTTCTCTTTTTTTCCTGTCGTGGCACTATTGCTTTCCCGTACATCTTGCGCCGCCTATCCTTGGCCGTTTCGGTGATGAGGCCGGCGCGGCAGAGGCAGTAGAGTATTTTCCTCGCTCTTTCGGTGCTGATGCCCAGCTCCGCGCCGAGGGTCGACGATGTCCATGGCGGCGGGAGACCTCGGGGAATAAGGGCTAACCATTGGGCCTTCGTGCGAAGCGTGCGCGACGAGAGAACGGCGAGAAGTTCCTTGTCGATCGTGCTGTCGCCTCTCCGCCACCAGGAGCCCTTGCCGTCCCTCGTCTTCGTTTCGGCTGTTTTTACGAAAAGGGTTTCAAAGATGACGTTGTGCGCCGCTATGAATTCGGGTGCGTGCACGAGCTCATCGAAAAAGCTGTATTCATCGCCGCGCTTCGGGCTTTTTCGGACAGAGAGGATTTCGCCCGTCAAGGGATCGAGTCTGCGTAATTCGCGTTCCGCCGATACGGGATACACGACCCGAACCTTGTACCCCTTCGCGGCGAGGCCAAGGACTTTAGGCTTCAGCTGCCCAAGGTGGCCGGTCTGCACTTCGACCAGTTCACCGTCGGCGCGCACGAGGTCGATCACCTTGCCTTCGACCAGCGCCTCGAGGCGATCCCCAGGTTTGGCGAGGTAGGCTTTCAGCTGTTCATGGAGACTGTATTCGGAATAGAGGTTGATGCCGGCGCGTTCGGCTGCGATGAGTCCCATAGCTGTCAGTATGCACGACGGGACGGAAAGCGCCAACTACTATATTTTGAAGGCCAAGCCCGCCTCGAGGCTCAGGCAATCGAGGGAGTCGTTGCCGGTGCCTATGGGCGACGCATCCGAATCGAGGCTCGTGTAGGCTGCCATGGAGTAGCGTCCGCGCACCCAAATCCAGGAACTAGGGTCGAGTGCCAGATAGAGGGCGGTTTCTGGTCCGAATACCAAGCCGAGTGCCATATAGGTATTCGTGGAGTTTCCGTCGGTCGTGACATCGAGGACGGAGAGCCCTGCGCGGATGCCCAGGTTGAGTCGCATCGGTGTGAGTTCGAATGAATATCCGAACAAGGCCATGCTGTTCATGAGAAGGCGCATACCGATGTCGTTGACGGTTATGGAGAATTCGCCTTCCGCGCCCGACAGGAAAGACGAACCTTGCGTCGCCGATGTCTCGATGCCCAGGCTGAAATTGACGGGTCCCTCGAAGGCGGCCAGGTCGTCGGCGAGGGGACCGGAGAGGGTGGGGACATCGTACCCGATGAAAAATACATTGAAGGCGTTGGCGATATTGACCGCGGCCGCCGCCTCCGCTGCAGCCTTTCCCTCCTCCTGCTCCTTCTCGAACTGCTTCTCCATCTCCCAGGCTGGTTTTACCGTTTTGGGATCGGCGCCCTGTGCGAATGGCATTGAA
>JBAQLW010000222.1:0-1962 GCA_049302175.1 Rectinemataceae bacterium | reverse complement strand
GGCTGGAATCCTTCGACGAAGCCCTGGGCGTCGAAAACGACAGCATCTTCATCCGTGACCTGCAAAGCCTCAAGCGGGAGCTGGCGCGCATGCGCAGGGTGATCTGGCCGGTGAGGGATTCGATAAGCGCCCTCGCGCGTACCGATTCCATCCAGATGCAGGCTTCTCTAGCCCCTTACCTGCGCGACCTCTACGAAAACTCGATACAGGCGATAGAGGCGCTGGAATCCTACCGCGAGCATACCTCATCCATCATCGAGCTTCACCTCACCGAAGTGAACACCAACATGTCGCGGGTGATGAAAGTGCTCACAATTCTTTCGGCCATCTTCATCCCCATCACGTTCATCGTTGGGCTCTATGGCATGAATTTTCGGTATATGCCCGAGTTGACGCAGCCTTGGGGCTACCCCGCGGCGCTCGGTCTGATGGCGGTGGTAGTGATAGGCGAATTGGTTTATTTCAAAGTAAGGAAGTGGATCTGAAAGAGCATAATTCAGTGGATATCCAGATCCCAGACTTTAACCTTTAGGCCGCGAGCTCTGAGGATAGGTGCCTGAATTTTTTGCAGCTCCACAACGATGCGGACTTTTTCCTCGAAGGGGAGGTTGGCAAGTATCGACCTTCGGGCTTCTTTCTGTCGAAACGACTGGTCCACGATTTTTTTTAGCTGGTCCATTTTTCCCATTTACCCTTCAAGCCATAGCGCTGCAAAATTCCCTCAAGCAGTGCCATGTTAGGCTTTGCTTGAGAGAGCAACATTTCTACCCGTCCCCTGTCCTTTGGGCGCCCTGTTTGCAGCGCGATAGCTATTAGATGTTCCAGGCTAAAAACTCTTGTTGTTACACCTTCATAACGTATATCGACTGCTTTTTCGAGCGCCTCCTCGACCAGCGTATTATATACAGCTAGAAATTGCACGGGGACACCGCCTATTTCGACATATTCTCCGGATTGCTGGAATCCTTTCTGAGCCAAGGCTTTGTAAATCGGAGAGAGGCTGATCAACCCAGATAGGCTGACAGGAAAAGCGATGAAAATATCCACATCAAAGGTTGATACTGGCTCAGCATAGAACACCGCTGCCATCGCTCCGCCTATGGCATAACGACCGATAATGCCATCGCGTTCAAGACTGTTCACGACTTCAAGAGCCAGCTTCATATCGCCTATCATACTCTCCTATACTCCCGTGAAACAGCGCTATGCTTCAAGATTACGGACGCAGCAAAGAGAATTATCAAAGTACTACGGGCATGTCCACAGCCTCGCAGAGCGCGAGGATCAAGGGACCTGTGCCCTTGTAATCGTCCGAGACGACGGATTCGCTCATGTAATAGGCGTAGGAGCCGTCGCGATAAGGATTGCCTCCCAAGCCGGCAACCTTGCAGATGCCCCCCACATGGACTTGCCCCGTGGCGTCCCGGGAAACGAAACGGTCGCAAATTCCCGCGAGCGCCCTCCCGGCGGGCTCTGCGAAAACCGCCGGCTGCAGCATCCCCATGCGCATGCCCTTGAAAAGCGCGTAGGCGAACATCGCCGAAGCCGATTCCTCGAGGTAGTTGGCCGGCTTCCCAGGCATGTCGAGGATCTGGAACCATAACCCCGAGCTGTCCTGGGCATTGAGCGCTGCCTCCATCAGATCCTTGTACATGGCGATGACATCGGGTCGCGTGGGGTCAGATTCGGGTAGCCAATCCAATATGTCGATCAGGGCCATCGACAGCCATCCCACAGCCCGCCCCCAGATGTGGGGCGAAATACCTGTCGCAGGGTTAGACCAGCCCATGAGGCGGGATTCATCCATGGCATGGTAGTAGAGCCCCGTCACACCGTCTCTCATACGCTCTCGCGCATGGAAGAATTGCGCGCAGAGATCCTGGAAAAGCTCGGGTCTGGAGAATTCGGCGGCATATCGTGCGCAGAAGGGGCCGAACATGTAGAGGCCATCCAGCCATATTT
>JBAQLW010000221.1:0-1818 GCA_049302175.1 Rectinemataceae bacterium | reverse complement strand
ACCGCCGTATACGGAACCGTACGTACGGTGGTGTGAGAGGTCGGGGGGCTTACGCCCCCCTCCTACTCGATCCGTTGTCAAGGTATACTTTCCCCGGGAAGATGAGTTCTTGCCTATTTAAATTCCATAAAAGAGGGATTTTACCATGGATGAACTACTGAAGAAGATTTCCGAATTCGGCATCGTGCCTGTCGTCAAGCTCGACAATGCGAAGGATGCGTTGCCTCTTGCGAAGGCGCTCTATGACGGCTGGCTGCCACTGGCCGAGATCACGTTCCGTACGGCCGCCGCGGAGGAATCGATCCGCAGTCTGACGCGGGAAATGCCCGAAATGCTCGTCGGCGCGGGCACCGTCCTCACCATTGACCAGGTCGATCGCGCGGCGGCGGCGGGGGCAAAATTCATCGTGACCCCCGGATTCAACAGGAGAATTGTCGAGCATTGCCTGGCCAAAGGCCTGCCCGTCGTTCCGGGCTGCTCTGGGCCAAGCGACATGGAAGCCGCGATCGAACTGGGGCTTGAGGTCGTGAAGTTCTTCCCCGCCGAACCATCGGGAGGCGTGGAGTACCTCAAAGCCGTAGCCGGGCCTTATACCAGCCTCAAGTTCATGCCCACGGGCGGCATCAATGCCGACAATCTCAATGCCTATCTCTCCCTCAAGAACGTAACGGCCTGCGGCGGATCCTGGATGGTCAAGCCCGAACTCATCAACGCGGGCGACTTTGCCGCTATCACAGAAATCACGAAGCAGTCGGTTATGGGTATGCTGAACTTTAATCTTCTCCATGTAGGAGTCAACAGCGTCGACGAAAACGATGCCGCCACCGTCGTAAGCCTGTTCGGCGGGCGCTTCGGCCTGGGCTCCAGGGTGGGGAAGAACTCCATATTCGCAGGCACGATCCTCGAGGTGATGAAGGCACCCGGCAGGGGTAAGTTCGGCCATATTGCCATCTCGACCCGATACATCGAAAGGGCGATCGCTCATTTCAAGCTCAGGGGCATAGCGCTGGACGAGAATTCCCGAAAATACAACGACGCGGGCAAACTGACGACAATTTACTTTGCCGATGAACCAGGCGGATTCGCCCTGCACTTGACCCAAATCTGAGAAAAAAGCTCCATTCCCGCTTCGAAGCCCGTTTCATTTTATGAAACGGGCTTTCAATTTCTATATTATTCCTCTTGCCAAAAATTGAAATGATGCTATACTCGAATGAAACGACCTCAAGGAAGGACCTGATGGCAGCATGCGTCCTCGTGATAAATCCCGGATCGACGTCGACAAAGATAGCGGTTTTCGAAGGAGACACGCGCCTTTTCGATCAGACCCTGAATCATTCTTCCGACGAGCTGAAATCCTTTTCCACTATCGCTCTCCAATATGAATACAGGCAGAAGGCGATACTTGAAGTTCTCGCCGCCAAGGGTTTCGACACGAGCCTGCTCGTCGCCGTCGTTGGAAGGGGAGGGGTGCTCCATCCGATTCCGAGCGGCGTTTACCGTGTCAATGAGGCGATGAAAAGCGATATTCTCTCGGCCAGGTATGGGGAACACGCATCCAACCTCGGCGCCCTCATCGCTGACGACATAGCCTCAAAGCTGGGCATCCCGGCCTTCATCGCCGATCCTGTGGTCGTGGATGAACTCTCCGACCTGGCGAGGGTGTCGGGACATAGGCTTTTTCAGCGGATTTCCATCTTCCACGCGCTGAACCAGAAGGCTGTAGCGCGACGCTATGCGGCCGAACAGGGCAAGAAATACGAAGATCTCAACCTCATCGTCGTCCACATGGGCGGGGGCGTTTCGGTCGGGCTGCAC
>JBAQLW010000220.1:0-4085 GCA_049302175.1 Rectinemataceae bacterium | reverse complement strand
GGCCTGAGTTCAGCCACCACCGATTCGCAGACAATCAGCCTGCCCAAAATTCGCGCTTCCGACAGAGCAGACTCCGAATGTGCTGCATACCTAGGATCATTGGTCAGAATGTCGAGCAGAACCGACGTATCAACGGCGGTCGTCATCCTCGAACCTCTTCAAGATATCTGTCAACATCGGGGAAACCCTCGGGGAGACGCCCCTGGCCTCGCCATTTTCCAATGGAATCCTGGTGTTCTTTTTTGGTTCCCACAATTTTGCCGTCGACCAGTTCGAATTCAATAACCGTGCCGGTATGAATACCCAACTTGGTGCGTATAGCTTTGGGTAAGGTTATCTGGCCACGTTCAGATACAGTAGTTTTCATACTTTTATAGTACGTATTCATACTTTGTTTGTCAACCTTAGGATCTGACCTCTATTGCTACGACAGGATAACAGAATAGAACAGGATGTACGGGAAAAGCTTTTAGATAAAGAGAATATGTATTCTATTCTTTCTTTACCCAAAACTCTTTCCTGTCCGTCCTGCCCGTCCCGTTATCATGTCTTTTTTCCAAGAAGTAATTTATCAATAATATCGGAAGTAAAGTCTTGATATTTTCGGAAGTCTGTGCTGCAATAGCCTTATACAAGACCTCAGGTATAATTGGAGGCATGTTTCATGACAGAAATTCCAGCTAAAAATCCGCAAAATTATCTGAAACGGATCGCGGATGGCATACTGAGAGAAAAGCTTTCCGCCAGCGGAGCCGTTCTGATCGAAGGCCCCAAATGGTGCGGAAAAACATGGACGGCGACAGCCGCGTCGAACAGCCAGCTTTTCATGCAAGACCCCGACAGGCAGGTTTCCTATCTGAAAGCGGCGGACACTAAGCCTTCCCTGCTCTTGCAGGGTGAAACCCCGCGCTTGCTCGACGAATGGCAGACCGTCCCGGTTCTTTGGGATGCCGTCCGTTTTGCCGTGGATCAGCGCGGAAAAACTGGGCAATTTATCCTCACCGGCTCCGCTGTTCCATCGGACAATGTGGTTCAACATAGCGGTACGGGACGAATCACCCGCATGGTGATGAGGCCGATGAGCTTGTTTGAATCATCCGAATCAATCGGCAGCGTCTCTATCAAGGACTTGTTCGACGGCACGAAAGAAATCGACAGCTTCTCGGCGCTCAGCATTGAGGGGATAGCCTACGCCATAGCCCGGGGCGGATGGCCCGCCTCCATCGGAAACGACAGCAAAACGGCGCTGCTACGCGCGATCGATTATGTGGAAGCCGTCATCAACGCCGATGTTTCCAGGGTTGACGGGATAAACAAGAATCCCAACCGTGTTCGCGCGCTCATGCGTTCTCTTTCACGCAACATTTCCACCTTGGCGTCCAACGAAACGATTCGGGCCGACATCGCCATGAGCGACGAAGATAAAAACATATCGGACAAGACTATTTTACAGTACTTAAGAACATTGAATCGGATTTTCGTCACGGACAACCTGCCCGCCTGGAATCCGGCGCTTCGCTCCAAGACCGCTATCCGAACCTCGCCCAAGAGGCAGTTTGCCGATCCCTCCATCGCCGTCGCCACGATGCGCCTGAGTCCTGAACGGATATTGGACGACTTCGAGTACTTCGGATTCTTGTTCGAATCGCTCTGCGACAGGGATTTGCGTATCTATGCCGAAGCGAACGACGGACAGCTTTTCCACTACCATGACGCAAGCGGTCTGGAAGCGGACGCCGTTATCTGCCTCAATGACGGACGATGGGCTCCGATTGAAATCAAACTGGGCAAGAAGGAAATCGAGGAAGGCGCAAAGCACCTCATTGAGCTGAAGAACAAAGTCAATACGACAAAAATGAAAGAACCTTCATTCTTGATGATAGTAACAGGAACCGAAGTGGCGTATCGCAGAGACGATGGTGTTTTCGTAGTCCCTATCGGTTGCCTGAAAAATTGATGCGTGTATAGAGCTACGACAAGATAACAAGGACAAAACAGGATTTACGGGAAAAGCTTTTGGTAAAGAGAAGAAGCGTTCTATCTTTTCTTTCTTTCTTTACCCAAATGCTTCTTCTTGTTCGTCATGCCCGCCCTGTTATCATGTCTTCCCCCATTTTCAGCGCGCGGCGTAGTTTTTCTCTATCCAGTTCCGGTACTCACCCGAGCGCACATGGGAACACCATTCCTGATTGTCCAAATACCAGCGGACTGTTTTGCGCAGGCCGTCATCGAAGCTAAAGCGTTGCTTCCAGCCAAGTTCGTCCTTCAGTTTGGAACAATCGATGGCATAGCGGCGGTCGTGACCAGGCCTATCCTTGACGTAGGTGATGAGGGCCTCGAGGGCTGCCGTATCGCGGCCGCTCTCCTCGGCGACGAGTTCGATGAGCCGCCCCAGCAGGCGAATGTTCTCCCATTCGTTCTCGCCGCCGATATTGTAGGTTTCGCCGGCCCGACCGCGATTCATGATGGTCCACACCGCTTCGTTGTGGTCTTCCACGTAGACCCAGTCGCGGATGTTTTTGCCATCGCCATAGACAGGAAGCGACTTCCCCTCGAGCATATTGAGAATCATCAAGGGAATCAATTTTTCCGGGAATTGATAAGGCCCATAATTATTGGAACAGTTCGAGATCGTGACTGGGAGGCCATAGGTGTGGAAGTAGGCTTTGGCCAGATGGTCACTGGAGGCTTTGGATGCCGAATACGGCGAACGGGGATCGTAGGGTGTGGATTCGGTGAAATAGCCTGAGTCACCCAGGGAGCCGAATACCTCGTCGGTGCTCACGTGATGGAAGAGAACATCGTCGCGGGCGCAACCTGCGGAGGTGCCGGCTACGGCACCGGCCGTGCCGCGATCCCAGGCTTTGCGCGCGACATCAAGCAACGTATAGGTGCCGAGAACATTCGTTCGGATGAAAGCCTCCGGCCCGAGGATCGAACGATCGACATGGCTTTCCGCGGCGAAATGAACCACCGTGTCGATGTCATAATCGGTGAAGACCTTTTCGACGAAGGCGCGGTCCGTGATATCGCCCTTGACGAACTCGTAGCGGACGGCAGTGCCTATGCCACCGAACCGTGCGTCGATATCTGCAAGACTCTCAGGATTTCCCGCATAGGTGAGCGCATCGAGGTTGATGATGCGGCCGGCGAAGTCGGGCCGGGCCAATAACCAGTGAATGAAGTTCGAGCCAATGAAGCCCGAACCGCCCGTGACAAGGATAGAGGATAATTTTCTCATCAGGATTCCTTGAAAGTTGAAATTTGGGGTCCGACCCCGATTTTTAACTTTATGTGCTTGGAGATGGCAGCGGGGGTGAGACCGAGGTAGCGGGCGATCTGAGACTGGCTGTAACCATCGCGAAGGGCGCTCTCGATAGCTTCGTCGCGTGCTGCACGCTTTATACCATCGCGCTTACGCGCTAAATTAGCAATAAGGAAGTGTTGCGGGAGCGATTTACACATGGCGGGCCTCAAGGCGTCAAAGGCTTCGGGGCGGTCGGACCCGGCGGCTTCGGCATTGGCCGGTTCGGCTCCGGCAACTTCGGCTCGTGGCAGGAACTTTGTACTGAAAAATTCCGTAAGTTGTGCGATTTCATCCTGACTTAGCGCGGGGTTTTTCGTGACCGAACTCGCCCAGGGGTATTCGCCGATCCGCGAAGTCATGCCTTTTTTGATGGGGTTGCGCTCGATATATTTTATAAGAACGTTAAGGTACTTTTCATCGTGCACAAACCAGGATTTGAAACGACCTTGCCAGAGAGAACCGACGCGGTCGTATTTGCGATTAAAATATTGCGTATAGTCCTGGTCCAGGCGCTTGAGCGCGAACGAAAGATTCTCAAACCGCGTTTCCAACAGCAGATGATAATGATTCGGCATGAGGCAATAGGCGACGACATTGAAATCAAAGGCCGCTTTCTGCTCATCGACCAGGCTTAGGAATCGCTGGCGATCGGGATCGTCTAAAAAGATCAACCGTTTTTCGACGCCCCTATTGATGACATGGTAGAGGCCGATCCGATTCATTCGCGGCAATCGCGACATAGCCAGGCACCTCCGCATACATTATCTCTATGCGCGAA
>JBAQLW010000219.1:0-2672 GCA_049302175.1 Rectinemataceae bacterium | reverse complement strand
AGAGACCACGGCCTTCCCTGACGATACATCCTTCATCAAGCAGCATCCTCAGTCCCGCATACCCCAGGCCGGCTCGCTCAAGCTGCGAGGGGGTGAAGTAATTCCCAAGACCGGAAGTTTGGAGTTTTTCAAGGCTATCGTTTCCCATCGCTCTCGAAGCCGACATCACCTCTCCTGACATGCGTCTATCATACACCTGGAGAAACAGACAATCAAGTAAAAAGTACTACTATATACTATAAAGTACTACTTTTTACTAACAGTCAATTCCGCGAGCATGGAAAGAATGTCATTCGAAACCGCCACGATCTCGGCATCAATCTCTTCCAGGGGCCGTGGCGGTTTATAGCGGTAGAAATAGCGATTGAAGTTGATTTCATAGCCAACAAAGCCAACCTTTCCATCCTTCGGGTCGAGCTTCGACTCGTCGATCCAGGCGTCGGGGAGATGCGGCGCGACTTCGCGAGCGAAGTAGACGCCAATATCCTCTCCAATGGGAATGCTCTCGGTATCCCTCAGTTCGGGATCAGCTTCGGTTCTGCCCTCTTCGTCCTGGCAGACCTCCGCTTTTTCGTCGCGCTCAGAGAGCGCCGAGAGACTCGCCTTGCGTAGGGGCGCGCTGAGTTTGATTTCATTTTTCGCGGCTACCTTCTCGAGAGCAGCGGTGAACTCTTCTCTGGATAGATAAAGCTTTACGGGAAGAGAAGAAAGCAGGGAGCGGATGCCCGTTTGAAGCGCTCTTCCCTCATCTTCGTCCTTCGCGGCGGCTGCTCCCTTCTTTTTGGATTGCGCCAATGCAATGAATGCGCGTTCTTCCTCGATGCGGGCGATGCGCTCGGGGCTCGCCTGGAAATTGAGGCGCAAGGGGCGTTCGACGGTGACTTTGCGAAATCCAAACATGGGGGTTGGATAGACGCGACTGACGACAACTTCTTCCTCGGTACCGTCAATGCTGATCTTCCTCGTCTCGCCATCGCGAAACCCAGCGAGCAAGACGAGAATGTCTGCTTCTTTCTCTGGAGGGATATCGCGCCGCTTGTCGCCGAGGCTCTTCCGACGTGGCGTCCAGAAGCTCGAAGCGTCGATGAGCTGGACCTTGCGCTTTCGGGCCGCGGATTTGCGGTTGGTAAGCACCCAGACATAGGTCGCGATGCCGGTGTTGTAAAAAAGCTGCTCCGGAAGGGCGACGATCGCTTCAAGCAGGTCGTTCTCGAGCACATAGCGGCGTATCTCGCTCTCCCCCGATCCCGCGTCGCCGGTGAAGAGCGGCGAGCCATTCATGATGATCGCGATGCGGGAACCGCCTTCGCTGGGTTCCTTCGCATGGGCGATCATATGAAGAAGAAAAAGGAGCTGGCCGTCGGAGATCCGGGGGAGACCGGGGCCGAAGCGGCCGCCCGAGCCTCTCTCGTGCTCCTCGACCACCGCCTCCTCGTCTCGTTTCCAGTCCTTGCCATAGGGGGGATTGGCGATGATGTAGTCGAAACCCATGCCTCTGTGGCGATCGGTGGCGAGGGTACTCCCGAAGGCTATGTTGTCGGCGTCCCTGCCCGTCGGGTCCTTGATGAAAAGGTCGGATTTGGAGACTGCCCACGTCTCGGGGTTGACTTCTTGGCCGTAGAGATGGATTTCCGCCGACGGATTGACTGCTAGGTGCAGAGGTTTTCCAGCCTCGCTCCAACCCTTTGTAATATGCTCCTTGGTGATCATGAGCATTCCGCCCGAGCCGCAGCAGGGATCGTAGACGGTGCGGACGACGCCCTCTCCCTTCAGCTTCCGTCCATCTCCCGCGATCATGAGATCTACCATGAGATGAACGACATCCCTCGGCGTAAAGTGCTCCCCCGGATTCTCGTTGAGAGCTTCGTTGAACTTTCGCAGAAGCTCCTCGAATATCGTTCCCATCGTGGGATTGTCGACGAAGTCGGGATGGAGATTTACGTTCTTGAAGCGTTCGACCACTTTGAAGATGAGGCCAGCCTCGTCCAGTTTTGAGATTGTGTTATCGAAGTCGAAACGCTCGACGACCTCGCGCATGTTGGGGCTGAATCCCGCGATGTAGTTGCGCAGATTGGCGGCTATGTGCGGCGCATCGCCGCAGAGCCGCTCGAAGTCGTAACGGGAGGTGTTGTAGAACGCGAATCCCGAGGCTCTGCGAAGCTGGGCGTCGAGGTCCTTGAGACCTTTCGCGGAGAGCTCGGCTTGCTTCCTGAGCACTTTTTCTTTGGTCGGGGCGAGAACGCAATCAAGGCGCCGCAACACCGTAAAGGGAAGAATGATGTCCTGGTACTTACCGCGCTTGAAAGTGTCGCGGATGAGGTCCGCGACGCCCCAGATGAAACTGACAATCTCGCTATGGTTCATGGGTGTATTCCTAGGTGCCTTAATTTATAAAGCTATTTCAAACAGACTACCCTTCACGATCAAGTCAGTCAATTGCACTCTCAACCCTACACTTTCAACAAGCCGCGAAAGCCCCGAACGCCAGAGTAGGATTCGGCGCCATTGTGATACACGAAGACCCTGTCGTAGCGACGATCGCCAAAGATCGCACCCCCGAGTTTTCTTGTCTCGGGAGGAGTCTTTATCCAGCTTGAGGTTTTCGTATCGAACTCTCCCAATTCCTGAAGCTTTCGGTACTGGTCCTCCGTCAGCATCTCAACTCCCATGGC
>JBAQLW010000218.1:0-7203 GCA_049302175.1 Rectinemataceae bacterium | reverse complement strand
CGATTGAAGTGATCAAGTCGGCCTTGACCATCGATTTTTCGGTCATCGGATTCTCCATGGATCGGATTGAAATTTGAGGTCGCCCGCCACGGGCGGGCGACCTCCATCAAAGCAGAATTGTGTAAATCTCGTTAGGGCTTGGGAATGCCTACGGTGTCGGGCGACACCTTGGCTTTGCCGCCTTCGTAGTAGAGCCAGGCGACGGGCTGATAGTAGGCAAATGCGTTGTCCTGGGCCTGCTGGCCGAAGGAGGGGGCGAATACCGCGCCGCGGGCTACCGCGTACTCCTGGATCTTCTTCGACTTCATGATGACGTCAGCCCAGGCTTTGTTCACGGTGTCGACCACTTCCTGCGGCACTCCCCTCGGGATGAAGATGCCGAAATAGTTCGGGCCGGCCTTAAAGTCCTTTATCCACTTGGTGATGGGGGCGATGGTTCCGTATCCGTCGAGGGTGAGGGGTTTGTCGGAGAGTACTGCCAGGGGGCGGAGCTTTTTGCCGCGGATCATGTCGGCCTGCTCGACGGCAAGCTGGGTTGTCATTTGGGTTTCGCCGGAGACAGTGGCGATGACAGCGGGGTTGCCGCCGTCATAGGTGACGTGCTTGTAGTCGATGCCCGTGTATTTCTTCACGAGTTCGATACCGATGTGTCCCGCCGAGGAGAGGCCGGCCGTGGCGACGGTGATCTTGCCGGGATTGGCTTTCATGGCCGCGAGAAGCTCGTCGAAGGTCTTATAGGGGGTGTTCGCGTTGACGCTGATCACGCTGACATTGGCCACCGAGAGGTAGACATGCCAGTCTTTCTGGATGCTGGTGTCGAGGAAGCCGAGGACGGGGTAGGTCGCGAGGTCGGCTGCCGCGCCGGAAGCCCAGGTATAGCCATCGCGGGGCGCGTCGAGAACGGATTTGGTGCCTACCGAGCCCGAGGCTCCGGGCTGATTGACGATGACGAGCTTGGTCCCGAGGGCTGCTTCAAGTTCACCCGCGGCGATGCGCGTGATCTGGTCGGTCGAACCGCCGGCTCCCCAGGGAACAATGACGGTGATCGGTTTTGTGGGTTTCCATGTGGCCTGGGCCGAGACCCCGGCTACGAGAGAGAAAAGCATTAGGATTACGAGTACGCTGCATGCGGTCTTTTTCATAAAGACGCCTCCTGTGAAAAGTCGATGCGATGAGGAAAGTATAGAAGGGGTTTGAAAGCGCTGTCAAGAATTTTTGCCTTTTTATGCTGAATGCTGAATATTTATTTGCTGGTTTTCACGATGTCGAGTGTTCGGTAAGGCTGAAATTGCTTGACAAAGGCGGGAACGCACGGGATTCTGTCTCCATGCTTGATTTCGCATATGGCGCCGGGCCTCCGCCCGTTGCCCTCGTCACCGGCTCCAGTCGGGGATTGGGAAGAGGTGTTGCCCTCGAACTCGCCTCCCATGGATTCTCCGTGGCCATCCATTATTCGGGCAACGAGGCAGCCGCGAAAGAGACCCTCGCCCTCTGCGGCGCCGCGGCCTCCTCGGGCGACCAGCGCTTTGGTGTTTTCCGCTGCGACATCGCCGATCCTGCCCAGCGTTCAGCCCTCGTGGACGAGGTGTTCTCATTTTTCGGCTCCGTGGACGCCCTCGTGAACAATGCGGGTATGGGACCCCGCGTGCGGGTCGACATCCTCGAGGCGAGCGAGGAGTCCTTCGAGGAAGTGCTCCGCACCAACCTTCAGGGGCCGTATTTCCTCACCCAGGCTGTGGCGCGCCGATGGCTTTCCGGCGGCGACATCCCCCAATCCGCCCTTCCCCAGGGGCATACGATCATTTTCGTCACTTCGATTTCTGCCGCCACCGCGTCGATAGGTAGAGGCGAATACTGTGTCTCCAAGGCCGGCCTCGCGATGGCGGCCCAGCTCTGGGCGGCGAGGCTGGCGGGTTCTGGCATCCTCGTCTATGAGCTTCGGCCTGGCATCATGGAAACCGACATGACGAAGGGCGTGAAAGAGAAATATGACGCGATGATAGAAGAGGGCGTGGTTCCCCAGAGGCGCTGGGGCTATCCCGCAGATGTAGGCCGCGCGGTGCGATCCCTCCTCGAAGGCGATTTCGCCTATTCGACGGGCAATATCTTCAATATCGACGGTGGATTCCAGATTTCGAGGCTCTGATACTCATTTTCGGGAGGTTGCGATGATCGATCTGCACGAAACGACGGACTGGGCGTCCTTCGCCGGACCGGTCGGCAAGGTTTTTTCCCTGGCCGCGGGCAAGACGAAGGCCCTCGCTTCCCGCTGGGAAGGCGAATCGGGCTCGCCGGTTTTCACCATAGGCGGACGCTACACGCAGCGCGGCTGGACCGAGTGGACCCAGGGCTTCCAGTTCGGCAACGCCCTCCTGGTGTTCGAGGCTTCGGGCGATCCCTGGTTCCTCGACTATGGTCGGGAAAAGACGGTGAAGTCCATGGCGCGCCATGTCTCCCACTTCGGCGTCCACGACCACGGCTTCAACAACATCTCCACCTACGGCAACCTCCTTCGCATGATGGCCGAGGGACGGATCGAGAGGAACGAGTGGGAAGCCGAATTCTGCCGCCTGGCCCTCAAGGTTTCGGGGGCCGTCCAGGCTTCTCGCTGGACCCATTTCCCCGATCTCGGCTTCATCCACTCCTTCAATGGCGCCCACTCCCTCTTTGCCGACACGATACGCTCGCTGCGCGTGCTCGCCGTGGCCCACAGTCTCGGCCACGTACTCATGGGCGAGCAGGACAAGCAAGTGAGCCTTCTCGCGAGGCTCCTGCGGCACGCGGAGACGACAGCTCGCTACAATGTCTACTTCGGCGAGGGCCGCGACCGCTGGGACGTTCCGGGCAGGGTCGCCCACGAATCTATCTTCAATGTCGAGAGCCGTTCCTACCGCTGCCCTTCGAGTCAGCAAGGCTATTCGCCCTTCACGACCTGGACGAGGGGACTGGCCTGGATAATCCTCGGCTTCGCCGAGGAGTTGGAGTACCTGGAAAGCCTCTCCGAAGCCGAGTTCCCTGCCCTCGAGCTGGACTGTTTTCCCACGAAGCGATCTGTGATCGAGCGCTTCGAGCAGGTGGCGAGGGTCACCTGCGATTTCTACATCGAAAACACGCCGCCCGATGGCATCCCTTACTGGGACACGGGCGCGCCCAATCTCGGGAAGCTGGGGAACTGGCTCGAGAAGCCAGCCGATCCCGGGAATCCCTTCGAACCTGTCGATTCCTCGGCGGCGGCGATCGCGGCCCAGGGATTCCTAAGGCTGGGGCGGCATTTCGCCGCCGCCGGCAAGCCTTTGGCAGACAGATATCTGAAAGCGGGGGCCAGGATAGCCCGCAGCCTCATGGATGAGCCCTACCTGAGCGGCGATTTGAAGCACGAAGGCCTCCTCCTTCACGCGGTCTACCATTACCCCAACGGCTGGGACGCCGCGCCGGGCGCCGACGGCATACCTCGCGGCGAGTCCTGCATGTGGGGCGATTATCACCTCCTCGAACTGGCCCTCTATCTTGGCAGGCTCGCGCGAGGCGTGGAGCCCCAGCGCTTTTTCACGATCTGAGCGTTTACAGGAGGCTCGCCCCTATGAAAGATTTCTCGCGTTTTGCCATCCATACCTTCACCACCAAGCCCTGGCCTCTCGCGACGGCTGTGGCCAAATACGCCGAAGCAGGCGTCTCTGGCATCTCCGTATGGAAGGAGACGATCGAGGGCATAAAGCCTTCGGCGGCGGCAGCCCTCATCCGCCAGGCCGGCCTGACAACCGTGTCCATGGTCAGGGGAGGATTCTTCCCCGCGGCATCCGAGGACGAGCGCCGCCGACGCATCCCCGACAACATCTCCCTCATCCATGCCAGCGCCGAACTCGGCGCTCCCCTCATCGTCCTCGTCTGCGGCGCCGATCCCCGCGTGCCCCTCGACAAAGCCCGCGAACAAGTCGCGGCCGGTCTCGAGGCCATCCTCCCCGAGGCGGAAAAAGCAGGCATCAAGCTGGCCATCGAGCCCCTTCACCCCATGTACGCTGACACGAGATCGGTGGTCAACACGATGAGACAGGCCAACGACCTCTGCGAGCGCTTCGATCGCCCATCGCTCGGCGTCGCTGTCGATGTCTACCATACCTGGTGGGATCCCGAACTCGAGCCCGAAATCGCGCGCTGCGGCGCCATGGGCAAGATATTCGCCTTCCATGTCTGCGACTGGAAATCGCCCACCGTCGACATGCTCAACGACCGCGGCCTCATGGGCGAGGGCTGCATCGACATCCCCCGCATAAGGGGTTGGGTGGAGAAGGCGGGTTTCGCCGGCTTCGTCGAAGTGGAGATTTTCTCGAACCGCTACTGGGCGATGGACCAGGACGAATTCCTCGGAATGGTGAAGAAAGCATGGAAGGAGAAGGTATGAGCGACAGGACGATTCGGATTCTGATGAACGGCGTCACGGGAAGAATGGGAACGAACCAGCATCTCGTGCGCTCGATACTCGCGATCCGGGAGCAGGGCGGGGTAATGCTCCGCGATGGTTCCCGTCTTGTCCCCGAGCCTGTTCTCGTCGGCCGGGACGAGAAAAAGCTCGCGACCCTCGCCAGGACCTATTCGGTGGCGAGGTACACCACCGACCTGGACGGCGCTCTCGCCGATCCGGCCAACGAAATCTATTTCGACTCCCAGACGACTTCCCAGCGGACGGTCGGTATCACGAAAGCCATCGCCGCGGGCAAGGCCATCTACTGCGAGAAGCCGACTGCCACGACAACCGCCGGAGCCCTCGAACTCTACAGGCTGGCGAAAGCAGCCGGCGTCAAGCAGGGCGTCGTCCAGGACAAACTCTGGCTGCCCGGCCTCCTCAAGCTGAAGTACCTCATCGATACGGGCTTTTTCGGGGAGATCCTCTCGGTGCGGGGCGAGTTCGGCTACTGGGTTTTCGACGGCTACGACCAGCCCTGTCAGAGGCCCTCCTGGAACTACAGGAAGGAAGATGGCGGCGGGATCATGATCGACATGTTCTGCCACTGGCGCTATGTGATCGACAACCTCTTCGGCGAGATACAATCCCTTTCGGCCCTCGGCGCCACCCACATAGGCAAGCGTCTGGACGAGAAGGGCAAGGAATATGCCTGCACGGCCGAGGACGCCGCCTACGGAACCTTCGAGCTCGCGAACGGCGTCATATGCCAGTTCAACTCCTCCTGGGCCGTGCGCGTGCGGCGCGACGATCTCTTCGTCATGCAGGTGGACGGCACGAAGGGCACGGCCGTCGCGGGCCTGCGGGAGTGCCATATCCAGGGCGAGGCCATGACGCCCAAGCCTGTCTGGAATCCCGACATAGCGAGCGGCATCGACTACTACGAAAACTGGGCGAAAATGCCCACGCGGGATATTGCGGACAACGCCTTCAAGGTGCAGTGGGAAAAATTCCTCCTCCACGTAGCCCAGGACGATCCCTTCCCTTGGGACCTCCTCGCCGGAGCCAAGGGCGTACAGCTGGCCGAGCTGGGCCTTGAGAGCTGGAAGACAAGGCGCTGGGTGGACCTGCCGGCGCTCGTTTAAAGAGGAGGGGATAACAGGAAACCAGGATCGACAGGATTTTTATCCAATGCGGGCGTCAGTGCCGCGAAATCGTATCCTGCAGGGTTCCCATCGGGCAGATGGCGCACCATGAGCGGGGCTTGAAGAAGTAGCCCATCAGGAGACCTGTCGAAAGGGAGATGGCGCAGAGCGCCCAGAAGACAGTGCCAACCCCGCGAATCTCGCCCCCTGTACGGACAAGGCTTCCGATGACGCAGAACATCATCGAGCCGCACAGAAGCCTGCGGAACTTGATGGACAGCATGAATCGTGGAAGGGCTTTTCTTTTCGAGGGCCTGCGCATGATGAACCCCAGCGCCTTTCCCCTCGGGCAAACCGTCGAGCAGAAGGAGCGCGGCTTTCTCAACGTCATGACGATAGCGGCTACCATCAGGGCGGCGAGGACGAGGCCGATCTCGGGAACGAATATTCCGCCAATCGCCACAAAAAACACAAATACTGAGGCAACTGTCGGGACAGTATTGTCACGAGGGTTTTTTCGAATCGCTGAGGTCTTCATGAAATGAATATATTAGATAAACTATATATAATCAAGAAAGCTGCATGAAGGCAGAGCGTTCAGGGACGCGAGCCCCTGAACGCTCTGCAGGAAGAAGACGCTCTAGAAGCCGGCGTCCTCGTTCATAAGAATGATCTTGACGCGTCCCGGCTGCACTTCGCGGTTGAAGACTAGGACCTTCGAAGGGGAGGAGTCGAAGGAGTCAGGCAGCCCATAGGCTTTTCGCGCGCGAACGCTTTCCTGGGGCACGACATGTTCAACAAGACGATTCCAGGCTTCATCGAGATTTTTGACGATCTTCTTCGTGCTGACAACGAAAATCACCATACCCGCGCCATAAGCATAGGCAGGTATCTGGCTTCCCGTGAGCGACGCGACGAGGAATTTGCCGTCTTCGGTGAGGGCATGCACGGAGCCGATGGAGACGTCGGGGCCGGCACCCAGTTTTCTCATCTCTCTTCCTTGGGTTTTCATGTCCATCGAGACAAGCTTGTTTCTGACTGCGTCGTAGGCGCCCGATTCGTTGACGGCGGTGGCGAGGCCCGTCGTCTCAAGCGTCATCGAGGGCATAGTGAACACTTCGGCCTTTGCCGGTATGAACTCGAGCGCCTTGCGCTTCGCTTCCTCCTTGTCCGCCACGATGACTACTTCAAAGCCGTTAGCTCTGAGCGCCTCGGCTGTCTTCTCGACTGTTTCCTTTGAGGGAAGATCCTTCCATGAACTCATTTTGATCTCCTTTCGATCATTTTCTATAGATTAGTATATAAAAATAGTTATATATAGGCAAATCGGAAATCCCAGACATTTCGGACGAAGCTGGCGGGAATGTCACTCAGGGTATATAAGGGCGAAGAAATAGCAAAAACTGCTCAGGAGAACGCGATGCCAGCGCAGCGGTTGCGGGGTGCCGGTTCACCGGAAGTCCAGGCCATCGTCGGGCGCTGGCGCTCGAATATGTCGCATTTCTGGACGCCCAGCCTCGATCAGTTGGTCCCTCTGGCCGAAAACTACAGCGCCGCGGACTGAGGCCGAGATTCCGTGGCCCGAATAGGCGAGCCGCTCAGTCGGGGATTTCGAAGACCCCATCGAGGACATGGCGTGGGCCATAGGCGAATCTGTCC
>JBAQLW010000217.1:0-16059 GCA_049302175.1 Rectinemataceae bacterium | reverse complement strand
GGTTGGGATCGAAGGGCGTTCCCTTCGATTCAAATCTCTTTAAAGCATACTTATTTTCGAGCATCTGCGACAACTGCCTTTTGATGAGGATCATGCCTTCGCTGAGCTGTTCATGGCTATTAGTCGTCTCAACGCTCGCGATCCCGCGCTCAAAATCGTCTAATATAGGTATGAGGTCGCCGAGGAGGGAAGCGATGGCGTATTTCTGGGCTTCTTCCTTTTCCCGCATCATTCTTTTCCTGAAATTCACTTCATCAGCCAGTTTCCTGAGGTACTTTTCGTTGAGTTCGGCGATCTCCGCCTTGAGCGTGGCGATCTCGGAGCGGGCCGCATCGAGTTCGGCTGTTTGGACATCGGAGGCGGCTGTCAGGGCTTCAGGTCCGGCTTCCTGTGCCGTCTCGGGCACGAGGGGGGCAGCCTCCGGGCTGAGGGGAGTGACGGCAGGCGCCTCCCGCTTTTTGGAATCATCTTTGTGTTTGGACATATTCCTACCTTGCGGATAATTGAATCTCGAATGGAACGTACACCATAAAATAATAAGACTTGCCGCGAGCGTCAACATTCCAGCGACGAAAGACCACCGACTCGTATTGACATTGTTGGATTGTACCTTACATTTACTGATAGAGGAGACTTGTTTGCAGGTACAACGACCGGTTCTGGCCATCGAACAGCGCCAGAAGCTCAACCCCAGGATGCTTCAGTCGATCAAGATACTCGCGATGCCGGTCGCGGAATTGACGGAGGAGATCCAAGCCGAATTGGAGGCGAATCCAGCCCTCGAAATTCTCGACGACAGGACGGAAGTCTCCCTCGATACCTTCGCCGAAGAGAAGGTGGAGGCAGCCCGGGACACATGGGAAGACGAGAACGCCGATTTCGGCTACACATCCTCCTATCAGGACGAGGATTCCCAACGAAAATTCCTCGAAGGCGCCATAGCCCTCCCCGAGACGCTCCAGGAACACCTCCTGGCACAGCTGCGCATGCTCCCTCTCTCACCGGCCCTCATGGATCTGGGCGAAAGGCTCATCCAGAACCTCAACGAGGATGGCTTCCACCGAACCGATCCGATGGAACTCTGCTCCCACTGTTCATGCGAGGAGATCGGGAACGTGATGACCATCATTCGAAGCCTGGACCCCAGGGGAACCTGTACGGCCGACTACAGGGAAAGCCTCCGTGTGCAGGCGGAGATGGATCCGGAAGCTCCGGCGGGCACAGCCCGAACCCTCACCGAATACCTGGACAGTTTGGAGAAGGGCAAACATGCCGAGATAAAGAAAAACCTGAAGCTCAAGGATGCCCAGTTCGAGGCGATGCTCGCCTACATAAAAACCCTCTCCCCCTTTCCCGGAAGGCTTTTCTCCATCGAAAAGACGCGCTATGTCGTGCCAGATCTTGCCATACGCATCGAGGACAATGAATTCATCATAGAGCTGAATGACGAGATCATCCCCGTTCTCGGCATAAACCCGTTTTTTTCCGAGCTGACGGCTAAGAAGGACGGTCAGAAGGAAGCCATATCCTTCGCAAAGAACAATATCGAGAAGGCCAAGTTCTTCATCGGAAGCATCCAGCAGCGCAATTCCACCCTTCTGAAAGTTGCCAGAGCTATCGTGAAATCCCAAGCGAAGTTTTTCATGGAAGGACCAAGGGCGATGCAGCCCCTCACCCTCAAAGATATAGCCGACGAGATCGGCGTCCACGAAACCACCGTGTCGAGGATTGCCAACGGCAAGTATGTCCAGACGGAGTGGGGTATATTTGAGCTGAGACGCTTCTTCACGAATGCCGTGCCCTCGACCTCGGCCGGTACGGACCAGCATTCAAAGGAAGGCGTCAAGGCCACACTGCGGGAGATCCTGGAATCGGAGAAGGGAGAAGGGCGAGCTCTCTCCGACAGGGAACTTGTGGATATCCTGGCCGGACGCGGCATAAAGATCGCCCGGCGAACCGTTGCAAAATACAGGGGCGAGCTGGATATGGATTCGTCCTTCAGCCGCCGGAAGCATTAAGCGCGGCTTGTGCCGCGCCATTCGATACAGGAGGCGCACATGAACATCGACGTTCGTTCCGTACATTTCGACCTCAGCGAAGAGAGCCGGCAGTATCTGGCGACAAGGGCGGAGAGGATCGGGTACGCGAAGGACATGATCGTCGATCTTCTGTTTGTGATCACGAAAGATTCCAAGAACTACAAGCTGGAGGTGACCGCCAACTTCCGATGGGGCCTCCAGGCACACCTTCAGGAGACCTCCTTCGAGGTCAATCCGGGAATTGACCTTCTGATGGACAAATTGGATCAGAAAATCTCCAAGGAAAAGCAGAAAGTACAGGAGAAGAAATAGTCGAGGCGGCTGAGGTCGGCGGCGCGACCGCTGTCGGCGTGACGGCGCATTTACCTTGGCACCGGTTCGTAGTACACTCATCAGCGTGATAGACAACGAACCGAAGGGTTTTACCGTTCTCGACCTCATCGACCTCGATCTGAAGGAACAGAATGCCCTGGGCCTCAAGTGCGTCGCCGGGAGGGCGGGACTGGGCAGGCAGATCACCGTGCCCGACCTGAATCGCCCCGGACTGGCTCTCGCCGGCTTCTATGAATCTTTCGCGTGGAACCGTCTGCAGATATTCGGCCGCGGCGAATGCGCCTATCTCGGCATGCTCGAGACCGAAGGCACACACCAGTCGGTGGAAACCCTTTTTTCCTATGAAATCCCCTGCTGCATTTTCACGAGTTCTCTCCTTCCCCCCGAGAGCTTCCTGGCCGTGGCGGAAAAAGCCGGCTGCCCCATCCTCACGACCGACATCTATTCGAGCGAGTTCTCGGGCAGGGTGATACGTGTCCTTTCTGATATCTTCGCCCCCCGGACGACAGTGCATGGCGTCCTCGTCGAGGTATTCGGCATCGGTATCCTCCTCATCGGCGATTCGGGGGTTGGAAAGAGCGAAACGGCGCTCGAGCTGATCGAGCGCGGCCACCGCCTTGTCGCCGACGATGTCGTCGAGATCCGCTGTGTCAACGGTTCCATCCTCATGGGTCAGGGCGCCAACAAGGTGATTGGCCACCATATGGAGATACGAGGCCTTGGCATCATCAACATCACCCATCTCTTCGGCGTGGGCGCCATCCGCGATAAGAAACAGATACAGCTCGTATGCCAGCTCGAGGACTGGGACCCCAACAAGGTATATGACAGGATCGGTATAGATGAACTGAGCACCGAAATCCTCGATGTGAAGGTAGCCAAGCTGGAAATCCCGGTGAAGCCGGGGCGCAACATCCCCATCATCGTGGAGACGGCGGCGATGAACGAGCGGCTCAAGAAGATGGGCTACCATTCAGCGAAAGAGTTCAACCAGAACGTAATGCGTTGGCTTGAAAGCGAAAACGCGAGAGCACTATACTTTTCACGCGACGACTACTGATACCACCACCGGAGCGAACAATGGTTGAATTAGAGACGACTATCAAGAACAGGGCAGGCATCCATGCGCGACCTTCGGCTCTCATAGCCCAGACAGCGGTCAAGTTTTCCTCGCGGATATTCCTTGAGAAGAACGGCAACCGCATAAACGCCAAATCCATCATGGGCATCATCACTCTCGCCGCAAGCTTCGGTTCCAGGATCAAGATCACAGCGGAGGGAACCGACGAACAGGAAGCAGCCGAGGCTATCAAGGCGCTCTTCGAGTCCGGCTTCAACGAGGAGCTGGGCTAAAACCGGATTTTCGCGGCGATTTCCGTATTTCCCCTTGTAAAAATTCTCCAATGATGGAATATACTATACATTAGGATAGTAATTCATAATGAAGCAATTGACCGACCGCCAGCAGGAAATCCTCGCCTTTCTCACCGGCTTCATTGAAAAGAACGCCTATCCTCCCACCGTGCGCGAAACGGCCAAGGCCTTCTCCATCTCCATCAAGGGTGCCTACGATCACATGAAAGCCCTGGAAAAAAAGGGCGCCATCAAGCTCCAGGAGAACCGTTCGAGGGCTATCGAAATCGTCGCGAAGAAAGACGTCGACGATGCCACAATCGCCGAAATACCCATCCTGGGAAGCATCGCCGCGGGCAATCCCATACTCGCCGAGGAAAACTGGACTGGGACGATACGCCTGCCAGCGGAATACGTCCGATCGGGAAAGTGCTTCGCCCTCAAGGTCCAGGGCGATTCCATGCGCGACGCCGGCATCCATTCGGGCGACATGGCTGTCATAGCCCAGGGCCCCACGGCAGAAAACGGCGAAATAGTCGCCGCCCTCATTGAGGATTCGGCCACGCTCAAACGCTTCTTCAGGGAAAACAACAGGATACGGCTCCAGGCGGAAAACCCCGAATACGCCCCCATATTCACACAGGATGTCCGCATCCTCGGCAAGCTCAAAGCGATAATCCGGAGCTACTGAAGCCCTATGCCTCCATTAGCCCCAGCGCCAGCTCCAGCCTATATCCTCGCGGGTCCCGAAACGGGAAAGCGCGAAGCCTTCGTCGCCGAACTGAAGGCTACCCTCGCTTCAAAAGACGGGGCCCCCCCCGAATACAGCCGCTATTACGCCGGGGAACTGTCCCCCGAGCAACTTGTCGGCCTGCTGCAGAACGCCTCCCTCTTCTCATCGCGGCGGATGCTGGAATACCGCGATGCCGAAGCCATCACCGGCAAGGCTGCGATCGGCGCCCTCGAAAGCTACATCAGGAACCCCGCCGACGATGCCATCCTCCTCCTCGTGACGGAAGGCTATTCCCTTCCGAAACCGATCGAGGCCGCGGTCGGCGCAGCGAACAAGAAGATGTTCTGGGAGCTAAGGGATTCGGAAAAACCGGCTTGGATCAGGGGAAAGCTCGCCCGCGACCGGCTTTCGGCCGAGGACGGCGCCATAGAGACCATCCTTGAGCTCGTGGAGAACGAGACTTCCGCCCTGGAATCGGCCTGCACCGTCCTGGCCGCCTGTTTCCCTCCGGGCAAGCGCCTGGACGCCGACGAGGTCGAGGCTGTCCTCTCCAAATCGCGGCAGGAAGACGCCTTCAGCCTTTTCGACAGGATGGCCGGCGGCGACCTCTCGACAGCCCTGAGCGTCCTCGACACCCTCATCGCCGACAGGCAGAGCGAGCCGGCCCAGATCATGGCAGCCCTGGTGTGGAGCTTCCGCCGGCTCGAGAGGCTCCAGGGGGCAGTCGCCGCCGGCCAGTCTGCCGAGGAAGCCTTCAGGAACGAGAAGATAAGCAGCAAGACGGGACAAACCAAATTCAGGAAGGCAATGCGCCGCTACACCGCCAAGGATTGCGAACGCATCATCAGGGCTGCTTCGGAAACCGAGGGAGCCCTGCGCGGCGGCTATCCCGCCCATTTTGCCCGCCCCCTGCTGCATCTCTTCATTCTCTCGGCCATGGCGGGTAAGAAGCGGAGCCTCATCTTGTCGGGATGGAAGGAAGAAGGGTACTATCCTTCCGATTGAAGCAAAAGGATCCACGATGTCGAACACCATAAAGAAGATAGATCTGGCGAACCGGAGCATCACCCTGGTCGGGACAGCCCATATTTCCCATGAGAGCGTGGCTGAGGTGTCGGCTATCATAGCCCAGGAACAGCCAGGCCGCGTCTGCGTAGAAATCGACGAGACCCGCTACCAGGCCATGACGCAGGGCTCTCGTTGGGAAAGCCTCGACATCGCGAAGGTGCTCAAGGAAGGCAAAGGTTTCTTCCTCCTCGCCAATCTGGCCCTGTCGGGCTTCCAGAAGCGCATGGGGGCAGGCATAGGCGCCAAGCCGGGCGAGGAGATGATCGCCGCGGTGAAGGCCGCCGAGGAGGCGGGCATCCCCTGGTCCTGCTGCGACAGGGACGTGCAGGTCACCCTGAAGCGCGCATGGGCAAGGTCCAATTTCTGGAACAAGTCGAAACTCATAGCCAGCCTCATCGGCTCGGCGTTCTCGAACGAGAAGCTCTCCGAGAGCGAAATCGAGCATCTGAAGGACAAGAACGAACTCGAACAGATGATGAACGAGCTGGCAGACTACCTGCCATCGGTAAAGGAAGTTCTCATAGACGAGCGCGACCGCTACCTCGCCTCGAAAATCTTCGACAAGAAGGAAGAAAACATCGTCGCCGTCGTGGGCGCTGGCCACATGGCAGGCATCGAGCGCTGGCTTGGCAGGCTGGGCGCAGGCGAAGCGAGCCCCGACGTGCAGGATATCGATTCAGTGCCTCCGCCTTCGAAACTGTCCAAGTCGGCTGGATGGCTTATCCCCCTCGTCATCCTGGCCTTCATCGCCATCGGCTTTTTTCGTTCCGGAACCCAGGCGAGCCTGGCCATGATTTTCAGGTGGATCCTGCTGAACGGCTCGCTTTCAGCCATCGGCGCCGCCCTCTGCCTCGCCCATCCCGGTACCATAGCCGTATCCTTCCTCATGGCGCCCATCGCAACCCTCAACCCCCTCGTGGGGATAGGATTATTCGCGGGCGGCGCCGAAGCCTTCCTGAGAAAACCGACGGTTCAGGATTTCGAGAGGCTCTCGGATGACGTGACGAGCGCCAAGGGTTTCTACCGCAACAGGGTAACCCACATACTCCTTGTCTTCTTCCTTTCGAGCATCGGGGGCATGATAGGCAACTTCATAGCCCTGCCCTTCCTGGCCTCGGGCGCCATCGGCTGAGCCGCTACCGCGGCCGGGTTCGCCGCAATGCGGCCGGGTTCGCCGCAATGCGGCTAGCGCTCCTGGGCTTTTTCCACCATCTCGAAAAGGGCGGGCATGAGCTGCTTCTTGCGCGAAAGCACGTCCTTCAGCAGGTAGATTCCCTTCTTTGACGAAGGATAATTCACATAATTATAAAGATCTTTCTCGGCATCGAGAAAGAGTATGCTCTCAAGCTTGGTGATGTCGGTCGCCATGAGGGAGGCGAGATAGCAACCTGTTTCGCCCCGCAATTGCCGCAAGCCCTCCAACACCTCATCGCTTCGCTCCATGATCTCCGCAGTGCTCGTCAATTCAATCTGACTCACCGACAGCTTCTTGCCCGAGGAGACATATTCCTTCCTGTCCACCCGCACCATCTTGTCGACAGGCAGGCGGGCGGCCTCCGAGGCCGATGTCATGATGTCAAGCCCGACTTCCTCGATGGAGAGATCGGTGATATTGGCCAGGTACTCGGCCATGTCCCGGTCCACGTCCGTCGTCGTTGCGGATTTCAGCACAAGGGTGTCGGAGAGTATGCCGCAGAGGAGGATGGAGGCGAGCTGCTTTGTCAGGGGGGTTCGCGTCTCCCTGAACATCGTGGCGACGATGGTGCTTGTCGATCCCACAACCTTGTTGATGAAGGTGATCGGATAGGGCGTCGAGAAGGAGCCCAGCCTGTGGTGGTCGATGACTTCCTGGATGCGGTAGTGATCGATGCCTTCGACGGCCTGGCTGAACTCGTTGTGGTCGACCATGATCACTTCGATATTGGCTTCCTTGATCAGGTCGCCCTCGGTGAAAAGGCCGATCACCTTCCCCTCGTCATCCACCACGGGTACAGAGCGGCTGGGAGACTTGGCTATGGCCTGTTTCGCCGTCCTGATCCAGTCGCGGCGTCTCAAGGGGGCTATCCCCTGGTCGGCCACGGTTATCACCGGCGCCGAATACAGGACGAGGAGCGCCGTCGAGGAAGTGTCATAGGGGGAGGTGAGGATGGACACGCCCTTTTTTTCCGCGAGTTCCTTCACTTCCTTGGAAGGCAGTATCCCGTTCGTGATGATGATCGCCTTGGCGCCCGCCTCCACGGCGATGCGCTGGGCTTCCTCCCTGTCCCCCACGAGGACGATCTTATTGTCGGCGGGTTCTGCGTGGATGTAGTCGTGGAATTTTTCCGTGCTGAGCGCTGCCACCACCATCCGCGCGTTGAACACCGTGTCCCTGTCGAAGACGACGAGGGGCTGGGCCTTGATCGTTTCGATCAGATGATAGAGGGATGTGGGGATCACGGCCTTGTGGCGGGGATTGATCTTCGTGAGGATACTCTGGGCGAAAGCGGAATAGTGAAGCATGGCCTTGTACCGGCCAGCCTTGTCCACGATCGGCAGGACCTGACGGTTGGCGCTCTCCATCACCGAAAGGGCTTCCCATAGGGGCATCATCTCGTCCACGCATACCGGGGGTTCGCCGAGGTAGTATTCGACCTTGGGGACGAGGTCGGGAATGAATTCCGGAAGGGGTACGTTGAAGCGGTGAAAAATGTACTCGGTCTGGGGATTGACCGCGCCCGCCCTGGCGGCGACGGTGCCGCCGAAGCCAAGAGCCTTTTTCAGCGCGGCGTAGGCGGCCGCGGCGACGACTGAATCGGTATCGGGATTTTTATGCCCTATGACGTAGGTGATTTTTTCCATTGAGCCATCATTATAGGGGCAGCCTCATTTTGCTGCAAGCCGAAAATGACAAGCGTTCAACGCCGAACTCCCTGCCGCCCAGCCTTTCATACAGCCCGAGGAGTTCCCGCGTAAACTCAGCTTCGCTCAGGCCGCCTCCGGCACCCCCCGCGGCGAGGCTGGCGGTCGAGTCTCGTCCCGTCTCGAATTCGGAGGGTTGTCCGACACGAAGATTTGCGAAGCAAACATGCGGGCTGTAAGGCCAATAAGGAATTTTTCGCATGGCTGAGATTCACCTTGGCCGATGGCCTGCCCTGATGGCCGATGAGCTTCAAGAGCGGCCAGTCCCAGGCCTCCTTCGTGTCGGCGCCGAAGCGAAAGATCGAGGCAGCAGACATCCCCTCCCCAACCGGGATTCCACTGGTTTCCAGGGCATCGAGGTCACGAAGAATGATGCTTTCGTCGATATCGAAATAATGATTGTACCAACAGCGCCGGGACGCTGGCTCCCCCGTCAACCGCGCAGGCATTCTCGCACATCTCCGAGATGGGGATGTCGGCGATGACTTCCATTTTCGTCCCGCTCATAGCTTTTCCCGAAACCGGACAGCTCCATGCGGCCCATTCCTCAATGTCTACAATGAATGCCGGGACTTCATCAAACCCGTGTCCATGGGGTATAGTACCATCCACCAGACTATCGAGGAATCAGGCGATGATCAGACTCTATGCTTTCCTTGGCAACTACGGAAAAGAATACTCGGGCAACAGGCATAATGTCGCCTGGCTCTTCCTCGAATCGCTCAAACTCAAGGGCAGCCTTTCCTGGGAACGCAAGTTCAAAGGCAAGGTGGCATCGAAAGAAGTGGCGGGCGAACGTCTATGGTTCCTCATGCCCGAAACCTACATGAACAACTCAGGCGAAAGCATCGCCGAGCTTATGCGCTTCTACAGGCTTGAACCCGCCGAGGTATTGGCTGTCCACGACGATCTGGAGATGGCTTTCGGAGCCTTCGGCTTCAAGTTTTCCGGCGGCCTGGGCGGGCACAACGGCCTCCGTTCCATGGAAAAGCACCTGGGGACCCGCGATTTCGCCCGCCTGCGCTTCGGCATCGGCAGGCCCAACCACGACGATATTGCTGGCTATGTTCTTTCAGATTTCAGCAAAGTAGAGTGAGAGTTCCTGGCGACAGCCGTCTTCCCCCGCGCCGAGAAGGCTCTCGACGAGTGCCTGAACTCCGGCTTCGAGGGCATGGCCGAGCGCTGCAAGAAAGTCGTTTGCCTCTAAGGTCGCCCGCGACCCGTTTAGAAAATGAGTGAATCGAGCCGCTTCTCGTCGTGTTTCCACGTGGGATCCACCCTCACCTGCAGCCTGAGCTTTACCGGGTAATCGAAGATTTCAGCCAGGTCGGCTTCGGCTTCCTCGCGGATCTGCTTTATCATGGAACCGGCCTTGCCGATGACGATGCCCTTCTGGCTCTCCCGCTCCACGACGATGTCGTAGTTGACTTCGAGCCCACCCTCTTCCAGCTTGCGCGAATCCGTGAAATCGACGAAAACGGCGTGGGGCAGCTCCTCCCGCGTGTGGAGGATGATCTTTTCCCTGATGATCTCGGCGATGCGGAACACGGGTTCCTGGTCAGTGTAGTATTCCTCGGGATACCAGGCAGGGCCTTCCTCGGCGGCGCCGAGGAGCTGGTCAACGAGGGCGTCCAGACCCTGGTTTTCCTTCGCCGAAACCCGCAGCACCGTCGCGCCCGGCAAATGTCCTGCGACAAATGCCACTGCCCTCTCGGGCTGGGCCTCTGCGTGATCTATCTTGTTCACGACGGCGACGATGGGCATATTCGAGGCAGCCAGGGCGGCGACCATGGCTTCTTCCTCGGGACCAGGCTCGCGGGTAGCGTCGATGAGGTAGACGACGATGTCGGCGTCGGCCAGGGCGCGGAGCACGAGGTCCTTGAGCCTCAGGTTGAGTTTCTTGTCGGAGATGTGAAAGCCGGGAGTATCGAGAAAAACGATCTGGCCGGCATCCCTGTTCACAATGCCACGCACCGTATTCCGCGTCGTTTGGGGCACGGGGGACACGATCGACACTTTAGCGCCGCAGAGCGCGTTCAGCAGGGTGGATTTACCCGACGAAGGCCTGCCGACGATCGCGACGAAAGCTGATTTGGCCATAGATTCTCCCCATTCCTATTTCGAGTAATATTCCCTGGGAGCCTCTTCGCCGCCCATCCAGAGCTTGTACTGCCCCGCCGCCTGATAGCAGAGCATCCCGTATCCATTGGATATGCCGCATCCGGCCGCTTTCGCCCTTTCCAGGAATCGCGTGGCGACTGGCTTATAGATCAGGTCGAAAACTTTTTCGTGGCCATCGAACTCGTAGAATTCGAGTGGATCGCCCTGGATCCCACCCGTCATGCCAACGCTTGTCGCCTGAATTATCAGATCCGAATAGGCGGTGACGACATCGATAGACCTGTCGTCGAGTGGCCCCCAGATAAAGCCGTACTTCCGCGCGAGGGCGCGCGCCGTCGAGAGGGTGCGATTCAGGATGACACAGGAGGCTCCCTTGCGGTACAGCGACAAAGCCACGGATTTAGCCGCTCCTCCCGAGCCGATGAGGGTTACCTTCATCCCCTCGAAGTCCTGTCGTCCCAGGAACTCGAGGGCGCTCCTTTCGAAGCCGTCGGCGTCGGTATTGTAGCCGGCCCATCCGCCTTCGACGGCGACGAGGGTATTGCAGGCCCCTATCCGCTTCACGTCCGTGGAAACCGAGGCGAGGTAGGGCAGGATGTTTTCCTTGAGTGGGACGGTGATAGCCGCGCCGCTGGCGCCGAGAAGCTTCATGTTTTCGAGGGCCGACTCTATCGATTCGGAGGGAAATGGGACGATCAGCGCGTCTTTGCCTGTATTCCTGAAGGTTGTGTTGTGGAGAAAAGGCGAAAGCGAGCTGAGAATACTGATGCCGCCTAGAAGGGTATAAAGGGATGAATCGCGTCCCGTTTCCTTGCCGCGGTAAATATCGACGAAGGACGCGGGCGTGGTCTGGCCAGGGGCGGCGATTGGCAGATCGGCCGATCCGAAACTGGTGTAGGTAAAGAGGGAACCCAGACGCTGGGCGAGCACCCTGGAAGGGAAGCCGTAAGCGCCCATGCCTATCACGAGCCGCTCGCGCTTCGGCAGGGTGGAAACCCAGGCGAGGAGCCGGTTGAAATCAGCTCCGTTTTTCGGCGTGACCGCGAGCTGGGGAATCTCGTCCTCCTCCTGCACGAGGGGCTCCCAGGCGGCGTCGAGGTCGTCGGGCATGCCGTCGAGATAGTGCCTGGTACGGATGATCCGCGTTCCGAAAGTCCTGCAGGCTTCCTCGATGGCCGTCATATGGAAATCATGCTCGAGTTCGACAAAAGCGAAATTAGCCTTCGTGTCGGAGCTGGCATAGGACAGGGCTTTGGCTATCATCACAAGGCGAACGCCTTCGCCATCCTGGAAGGAGCCGCCGTCGCAGCGTCGGAGGACGGTCAATATCGAAGGCAGGCCGGCTTTTTCCGGAAAGGAACGCAGATCGAATTTTTCCGAGGGATCGAGACAATCAGCCCTCAACTCGACGAGATCGATCTTTGATCGCTGTGACTCGACGGCTGCCAGATTTGCCGCGATGGTTTTTCCCGTGAGGCTCAAGCATACTGGAAAGGACTCGAACGACATGAATTGATTCTACACTATCGGCGCAGTCGAAGGCTACCGCTGAAATCCATCCGCGCGGCTGCCAAAAATCTCGATTTGCAGGGCTATCTGCTTGTCCTGATTGTATCTTTGTTGCACAATAGTGGCACTCCGCGTCGTGGTTTAAGGAGAACCCTGTGCCTATTGAATCAGAACCGAACAAAATCCCCGAGGAAGCGCTGAATGCCTTCCTCGACGGCATCCGCGCCGAACTCAGCTCGCCGCTTGACCCCGCCATGCTCACCAAGGTGAGGTCGATTTTCAGGAAGCGCATACCCCTTCACCTGCGCTCCTACGCTGCCGCCCTTCTCATCTTGCGAGCCGCGGGAATCACCCGCGTTCAGGCCCAGAAACCCATCATCGCCCCCCCGAAACCCCAGCGAAATACCGCCCCCCAGCCAAGAAGCCCACGTGAACCAGCCACCGTTAGAGTGCCTCGCGCCAGCCAGGCCCCGAGGAAGACGAGCGAAGGCATGGTGCCGCTCTTCGTCTCCATGGGTAAACGCCAGCGTCTCCGCCCCCAGGAACTGCGCAGCCTGATCCGCGAAAAAGCAGGCCTCACCGACGATGATCTCGGTCGCGTCCACCTCCTCGACAACTACTCTTTCATCGACGTTCCGGAAATCCACGCGGAGAAGATCATCGCGGCCTGCGACGGAATCTCGTTCAGGAACAGGCCGATAGAGATCAAGCCTGCCAAGAAGAAGGGCGAGAACCCCGAGGGAAAGGAACTGGCAGAGTGATATCGCGCATAGAGCGCCTGCGTGTCGGTCCGATCGGCGAGAATGTCTACGCCATCCAGTCAGGCGATTCGGACGAAGCCCGTGAAACAGGCCTGCTGATCGATCCGGGCGATGATGCCGACGCCATCCTGCGCTTCCTGGCGGAAAAAGGCATGGGCATTTCCCTCATCGTCCTCACTCACGGCCATCTGGATCATACGGCAGCCCTCCCCGACCTCCTCGCGCGATGGAAGGGCGACCTTCCCGGCATCGCCATCCACCGCCTCGATGCCGGCTATCTGGGCGTGAAGGGCGAATCGACGAACAAGGAACTTTTCGACAGGATCAACGCGGCCGCCTTTTTCCATGGCTACTGGAAACCGCTACCCGAACCCACGATCCTCCTGGCTGACGGCGACATCCTGCCTGGAACGGGGCTAAGGGTGCTTCATTGTCCGGGACACAGCGCCGGATCGATCTGCCTTTACGACAGCGAATCAGCCACCCTCATCTCAGGGGATACCCTCTTCAGGGACGGGGTGGGACGCTCCGATGGTCCGGATTCCGATCCCGAAGCCCTTCAGGCGAGTCTCGCCCGCCTTGCCGCCCTTCCCCCCGATACCCTTGTGTTTCCGGGTCATGGCACACGCACGACCATTGGCAGGGAACTGTCGCGCTGAAAGACAACACCATCGACGAGGTACGATACAATGAGATATTGCCTGATCGCGGCGATCGCCGCGCTGTTTTTTTCCGCCTGCGCGCCCACGGCCCAAAGCGAGATTTCACGCACCGATTTCGTGCTCGGAACCGTCTGTTCCGTGAGGATACTCGAGGGTGGTTCGACAAAGACTACCGATGAAATCTTCGCCCACCTGAAAGCGATTGAGGACAAGATGAGCGCCAACAAGGATGGAACCGAGATCGCCGAACTGAACGCTGCCGCGGGGAATCGGGCGGTCAAGGTATCGACCGACACCTTCGACGTCATCGCCAAGGGTATCGAATACGCGACACTGACCCAGGGTGCCTTCGACATCAGCATCGGTCCTCTCGTCAAGCTCTGGAATATAGGGACGGATTACGCGAAAGTGCCTCCCAAGGCCGAAATAGCGGCTGCGCTGAAGCTTGTCGACTATCGAAAGATCCAACTCGACACCAAAAACCTGACCGTCAGGTTGCCCGTCCCGGGCATGAGGCTGGACCTGGGAGCCATCGCGAAGGGTTATTCGGCCGATGAAGTCGTGAAAATACTGACGAAACATAAGGTGAAAGCGGCCGTGGTCGACCTGGGCGGCAACGTCCTCGTCTTCGGGAAAAAGAAGGACGGCTCACCATGGCGCGTCGGAGTCCAGGATCCGCGCTCCGAAAGAGGAGATTATATCGGCCTCGTCACCGGCCAAGCCATGACAGTGGTCACCTCGGGGATTTACGAGCGCTTCTTCGTCGAGGCGGGCAAGCATTACCATCACATTTTTGACACGAAGACAGGCTACCCGGCGGACAATGGTCTCGTCTCGGTATCCATCATCGCGGCTAACAGCGTCGACGCCGACGCGCTTTCGACGTCCCTCTTCGCGCTTGGTCTGCAGAAGGGCATGGAACTCGCGAAAAACCTGCCCGATATTCAGGCGATATTCATAGATGACAAAAAAAGGGTGTACATGACTCCGGGCGCCAGCAAGATTTTCTCTTTGACGAACAAGGAGTACAGCCTGAGCGAACTCCCTTAGCCCTGATCGCGTTTGGCCGATCCGGCGCCGTAGGCCTCGGCATTGGTCTCGAGCGATACAATCCCTAACTTATGAAAGCACCAAGGCGCGCCGTAGGCTACCCACAGCCCGATGAAGCCGTAGCGGAGAAAGCGGATCAGGTTCTCTTGGGAACCATGCGCGTCGCCCAAGAGAAGTTTGGGCCCAAAATAGATGACCGACGTCCCGGCAATGCCCAAAACATAGCGGAGCAGGCGCTTATTCAAATCCCCGCCGGCGTCGAAACGCAGGTTTTTGTTCGCGAGCGCGAATCCAACCGCGCTGCCAAAAAACGCCCCCGCGAGAAGGGTGTCAGACGGCATGGCCATATTCATCAACAGGGCGACGCCCGAGATGGCTATCAGGCGCGCCCTCACACTGAGCCTATGCAGGAAAGCCTCTATTCTGGCATCAAGCGCATAGAAAATGATGAGAATTGTACCGCCGAGGATCCAGCCTCCTAGGACGTCTGTGGGAAAATGCACGCCAAGGTAGACGCGGGATATACCGACGAGGACGGGTAACGCGACGAGCATGATTATGCCCAGAAGACGAGGCAGCACCGTGAGCATGGAACCCCAGAATGTTATGCTCATCTGCGAATGTCCCGAGGGAAGCCCGAAGGTGTTTTCGCGAGCAAGGCCGACGGCAGGATCGAAATCATAGGGACGGGGCTGGCGGAACAGTAGCTTGACCCAAAGGTTGAGAAAGGCTGAAAAGAGGACTATTATGCCGATCCGGGCTCCTTTTCGCCTGTCAACGCACCAGTAGATCAAGGGCAGCGCCGCGATGGCGAAGACCTCGGATCCGAGAAAAGTGAGAACCTTCATCGGAGCAAGCATGCCGGGACCTAAAAATCCCTGTACGGAGTGGACAAAATCCAACCCCCACGATAATACCGGATCCACCCTGCTTTTCTCCTTGCCGCCGGATAATACCGAACATCGCGGCAAGACATAATTTAACCTGGCTGCAGTCCGCCCGCAAGCCTCGGTTGGAGACGAAGGATGGGGACCGCCGCTGGGGCGGTGCCGGGGAAACGCGGCATCGGAGCGCATTGACTCGACTCGGCGAATATAGTACAAGTTTGGCTTGAGCCGGCATGGTGAAATGGCATACACGGTAGACTCAAAATCTGCTGCTCGCGAGGGCGTGTGGGTTCAAGTCCCACTGCCGGCATAAAGGCTGTCTGCCGGAAATCGGTAGACGGCTTTTTTATTTGAAAATAGCTGACAAGGACGACAGGACCAGCAGGATCCACAGGATCCTTAACAGTGAATCTTAATCATCCGCATCAGGCCGCTCGCGACCTGGTTCAGGATGCGGATGACAGCGCCATAGACGATGGATTTGCCATCGGCCGAATTGTTTTCAGCAGGCTATCGAGCCCAGACCGTAGGTATTTTACACTATATATCGATATGACAATATAGAAACAATCAAAAATGCAGGAGAAAAGTGATGCCCCAGAAGAATTTTTCACCCCCGGGGAAATAGGTGGCGTAGAGGGG
>JBAQLW010000216.1:0-1655 GCA_049302175.1 Rectinemataceae bacterium | reverse complement strand
TGTAACGAAATTCAGTATTTTTCATTTTAGAATGTGAATCGATACAGATTGCATCCCAGGAGAAACATTATGGCATTGCAGAAAAAACTCTATTCCCGGAAATTTTTCATTGCGAACCTCATCATCTTAGGCATCATTATCGGTTTCGTCTTTGCCTTCATGGGAGGACGGTCCATCAATGAGGTCGCCGGACGAAATCTTGCCCTTCCCACCGCTGAAGCCGAGACGCCGGCAGTCCAGGTGACGCCCGAGCTCGGTGCAGCCCTGTCCCAAGCCGAAGCCGTCCAAACGGCATTCCGTTATGTTGCCACCACCGTTCTTCCCTCCGTCGTTGAGCTGGACGTCGTGGACAAGGTGACGGAGACGCCCAAATCCCAACCCTCCATCCCCTTCGAGTTCTTCTTCGGGCCGCAGGACGGCCAAAGTCAACCGGATACGCCCAAGCGCGGCCAGGAGGGTCTTGGATCGGGCGTCATCGTCCGCAGGGACGGAAAAACAGTCTATGTCCTCACGAACGACCATGTTGCTGGCAAGGCAGAGAAAATCACCATCATCATGAGCGACGGGAGAGAATTCGCCGGGAGCCTGGTGGGCAGCGATGAGCGCAAGGATATTGCCTTGGTGAAGTTCGAGACGAGCGATCCCGACATCGTCATAGCGAAACTCGGCGATTCTTCCAGGATGCAGGTCGGCGACTGGGCCATAGCCCTTGGAAGCCCCCTCTGGCTCGTGTCGTCGGTCACGGCGGGCATCGTGAGCGCGATCGGTCGCGACGGAGGTCCCGACGGCAATATCAACGACTTCATCCAGACCGACGCGGCCATCAACCAGGGCAACTCGGGCGGAGCCCTCGCCAACATAAGGGGCGAGGTCGTGGGCATAAATACATGGATCGCAACACAGACGGGCGGTTCCGTTGGCCTGGGATTCGCTATCCCCATAAACAACGTGAAGGGAGCTATCGACGACTTCATCAAGCACAAGGGCATACAGTACGGATGGCTGGGCGTCAGCCTCCTTAATATTGGCTCGGACAAGGCTACTGCAAGGGAACTCGGGATAGAAGGCAAAAAGGGAGCCTTCATCGCCCATGTCTACAGGAACGGACCGGCCTACAATGGCGGCATACTGCCAGGCGATTTTGTCACCTCTATCGACGGTACCGAGATCAAATCCCAGGATGAACTCGTGAGGAAGGTGGGCGATATACCTGCAGGCACCACGACGACGATCGAAGTCATTCGCGGCGGCAAAAAAGTGAGCCTCAAGGTCAAGATCGACCTGCGCGACAAGAACGTCGCGAGCAACAACAAGGACCTTTTCCCCGGCCTCTCCGTGATCTCCCTCGAGTCTGAATCGATCGACGCGACGAAAGTGCCTGAAATCGCCAAGGGCGGAATCGCGGTGACCGACGTGGTCGCCAAGAGCCCGGCGTCGGTGATGGGCGTGAAGCCGGGCGACATTATCATCAAGGTGAACGACAGGAGGGTGGAAGGGCTCGTATGGTTCTACCAGGTCCTCAATGATCCCGAGGTGAAGAAGTTGAGCTTCACCGTGATAAGGGATGAACAGACCGTCGATACTCTTGCTTTTAATAAAAACTGATAGTATAGTCCACACTTCCGAAGAGAAGCCGAAGACCAGAATTTTAATGG
>JBAQLW010000215.1:0-6127 GCA_049302175.1 Rectinemataceae bacterium | reverse complement strand
ATATCAGCCTGGCGGGTTCCTTCGACCAGGTGTTCAACGGCTCCAGCGCGAAGGAATACAAGGTCGGCGGCGTCTTCGGACTCGAGAAGACGATGGGGAAGTTCAGCACAAGCGCCTCGTTGAAGGTCGATTTCCTCGATTCGATGACAGACAACTCGAAGGACTCGCTCACTTCACTCCTTACGGTGTCGGGAGGGATTTCGCTGTAAATTGATTTCGCCGGTTCAGCCCAGGGCAACGTCCAGCACCATCATGACGGCGAAGCCAATCATGGTGCCGATGGTGGCGAGATGGCCGTTGCCGTCCCTGTTCGCCTCGGGCAGGACTTCCTCGGCCACGACGTAGATCATGGCGCCGGCCGCGAAGGCCAGGGCATAGGGCAGGATCGGCCGCATGACGCCGACGAGGGTTACGCCGATGATGCCCGCTATCGGCTCGACGATGCCCGAGGCCTGGCCGTAGAAGAAGCTCTTGAACCTGCCCATACCGTCGCGGCGAAGGGGGATGGATACCGCGGCTCCCTCGGGGAAGTTCTGAATGCCGATGCCAATGGCCAAAGCCACGGCGCCGGCAAGACTTGCGCTGGTGATTCCCGCACCCACGGCGCCGAACCCTACGCCGACAGCGAGGCCTTCAGGAATGTTGTGCAAGGTTATCGCCAGCACCAGAAGGATGCTGCGCGACCAATTCGTCTTGATTCCTTCGGCTTCATCCCTCTTGTACTCAATATGAAGGTGAGGCAGAAGCCTGTCGACCAGACGAAGAAAGAGGCCGCCTCCCAGGAAACCGACGAGAGGCGGGAACCACTTCACAAGCCCCATGCTCTCCGAGAGCTCTATGGCGGGAGCGAGAAGCGACCAGAAGCTGGCTGCGATCATGACGCCGGCGGCGAAGCCCAGCATCCCGTCGAGAACGCGTCGGTCGATCGTCTTGAAAAAGAACACCATCCCGGCGCCAAGAGCGGTGAGGCTCCAGGTGAACAGGGTGGCTACGATAGTCTGGCCGACTGGCGAAAGTGAATTCAACCACTGCAGCATAGAGATCATCCTTACAGTATGCGTTGCATCCAGTATAGCAAGGATCGCCGCGGGTAGCAAATTGTGTCGCGGCAAATCGTGTCGCCGAAAATTGTATTGACCGTCCTCGGATCATACCCTACACTTTATAAAATATTCGGGAGGCTCTATTGGCCAAAAACGGCACCATGCTTCGTCGTTTCGTCGCTGCGACCATCCTGCTTTTCCTGCTTTTCGGCTTCCTGGCCGATGGACCGGGGCCGGCGCTTGAGGGTTTTTTGCGCCTGCAAACCAGCCCTGGGCGCCTTTTGAGCGATTTCACCTCCAAGGAGGGCACGGGAGCGGCCTTCGTCAACGCGGCCTGCGTAGGCATCCTGGGAATCATCGTTCTTCGTGTGAACAAGATTTCCCTCTCCGGCCCTACGGTAGCCGCGATATTCACCATGATCGGATTCGCGCTGTTCGGAAAAACCCTGTTCAACTGCATCCCGATAATCATAGGCGTAAGCCTGGCCGCGCGTATCGTGGAAAAACAGCCAAGAGAATACGTGATCATCGCCATGTTCGGTACGGCGCTGGGACCGATCGTCAGCTTTGTGGCCTTTGAACTGGGCTTCCCTATAGCCGTAGCCCTGCCGCTGTCGATCATAATCGGCGTGCTGACAGGGATCATTTTGCCTCCACTTGCGATCGCCATGCTCCATCTCCACCAGGGCTACAGCCTCTACAACGTCGGCCTGACGGCGGGTTTCGTCGGCCTCTTCGCCGCCTCGCTCTCCAACGCGGGCGGCATGGATATCTCGGCGATAGAGGAATGGGGAATGGCCAAGAGCCCATGGCTCATCCTCATGATACCTCTCCTGAGCCTTATCTCCATTGGCCTTGGCCTCATATCGGGCCCTCGCAACTCCTGGAAGGAACTGCGGGGCATCCTGAAGCTTTCCGGAAGGTTGCCTTCGGATTTCTGCGAACTCGAGGGTACAGGCGGAGCGCTTTTAAATTCAGGAGTCCTCGGCCTCGCCTTCAGTTTGTATATCATCATCATTGGCGCCCCCTTCAATGGTCCCGTGATCGGCGGCCTGATGACCGTAATGGGTTTCGGATTCTTCGGAAAGCACCCGAGAAATGTCCTGCCCGTTTTCATCGGTCTCCTCATAGGGGCTTTTATCTTCGGGAAGACGCTGAATGAATCCTGGGTTGTCCTGGCTTTCCTGTTCGGAACGTCGCTGGCTCCTCTCGCGGGGGAGTTCGGCATACTGGCGGGCATACTGGCGGGCATACTGCATCTTGTGCTGGTCCAGAGATCCGGAGCCTGGCATGGGGGCATGAATCTCTACAACAATGGATTTTCGGCTGGGCTGACGGCGACTTTGATCGTATCGCTCATAGAATGGTATAAAACCGGTGTCGATGAATAATTTTGCCCAGGAAGGATATCCAGGATGAAGCGAAGGGAATTCCTTGTCCATCTGATAAGCGAAATATCGAGTTTTATGCTCCAGGACCAGCCGCGAAAGCTGGTTATCTCCCTCCATCAGGAGGCGGACGGCATCCACCTGGCGGTGATCGACGACAGGCCGCGCAGCGATGCCGAGGTAAAGGATATCGAGAGGTCGCTCAACGCCGCACGGAGGCCCGAGCTGGCAGGCTATTATGGCGAGATGGCCGGGCACGACCTGCTCGGCAGCGCCCGCCTCAACCTTGTCGGATGGCAGATCAAGCACGCCGATGTCACGAAGACGCCCGATGGCGGCATCATGCTCAACCTCTGGATTGGCGGGGACAGCTTTGAGTTCCATAAATTTTCGATCAACAAGGGTGAAGCGGGGGAGTAGGCTCGGGGATCAGGGCCTTGTTGCCTGAACGGAGTGAAGTGGCTATAGTCAATCCATGGCCGCAAGCATTTTATGGTACGATCTGGAGACCTTCGGCATCGATCCTCGACACGACAGGATAGCCCAGTTCGCCTGCATCCGCACGGACGATAGCCTGGAGGAGATTGAGGAGCCGATAAAGCTCTACTGCAAACCATCCCTCGATTACCTCCCTTCGCCGGCGGCCTGCAAGGTGCATGGCATCACGCCTCAGATGGCTTTCGAACTGGGCTTGAATGAATACGATCTCTCCCTCCGCCTCCTCGACGAGTTTTCCCGGCCGGGTACGACGGCAGCCGGCTTCAATTCGGTGCATTTCGACGATGAGTTCATCCGCCATCTCTTCTACCGCAACCTTTTCGACCCCTATGCCCGCGAGTACGCGAACGGAAACTCGCGTTGGGATATCATCAACTTGCTGAGGGCTGCCCACGACCTGCGTCCCGAGGGCATCGTCTGGCCGCAGGACGCCGACGGCACGCCGCTTTTCAAGCTGGAGGTGCTGGCGAAAGCCAATGGCCTCGTCCACGAAGCCGCGCACGACGCGCTCAGCGATATCCGCGCCACCATCTCCCTCGCGAAACTCGTGAAATCGAGGCAGGAGAGGCTCTACAACTGGTATTTCTCGCACCGCAGGCGGGAGAGTCTCAAGCCTCTGATCGACCTGCCCGCGCGCCGCATGCTTCTGCACACGGCTGCCGAATATACTCAGGCGCGCGGGTGCACGACGCTTGTAGCGCCCGTCGGCATCGATCCCGCCAACAGGAACCTTGTCATCGCCATCGACCTGCGTTTCGATCCCGGCGAGCTGATTTCGCTCTCCGCCGAGGAGATACGAAAGCGCGTTTTCACCAAAGCCAGCGAGCGCAGCCAGCCGAGGATCCCTCTTTCGAGGATACTGCTCAAACATTGCCCCTTCATGGCCCCCGTCTCCACGCTGACGAAGGAAGCGGGCGCAAGGCTTGGCGTGGACAAAGAACTTTGCGGCGAGCGGCTCGCCTTCATCAACGGCAACCCCGGTCTCGTCCAGAAGCTCATCGCCGTCTTCGACGAGCCCATGCCACCTCCCGTTTCGGATGATCCGGATCTATGCCTCTATTCGGGCGGCTTCACGCCGAACGCGGACAGGGAAAAGCTCGTCAAATTCCACATGATACTGGCGGCGAAGCGAAAAGCCGCCTCAGGTGAGAGCAAGGTCACTGGCGTAAGGGCGGCCAAGACTCAGTTCCAGAAAATGAGCTTCATGGACGACAGGATACCCCGGCTCGCGGGCAGGCTTTTCGCCCGCAATTTCCCCGAAACCTTAAGCGATTCCGAACGTTTGAAATGGCGGGACTTCTGCGCCGGCAGAATACAGCTTCCGGCCCGCGAGGGGGCGGCCGAGCTGGCCGATTACGCCCGCCTCGTGGAGACAGAGCTGGCCGACCCGGAATTGCCGGCGCCGAAGCGCGCCATAGTCCATGCCCTTCTGGAATGGAAAAAGCACATCGAGGAGGAGGTTCTCTCCTGGGGGGGAGCCTAGGCCTCTGGCCTAGAGTGAGTGCCTGATCCATTCTCAGGCATGGTTTTTCCAGGATTTCGCGATACTGTTATAGCGGGGTTTTATGCCCCAGGTGGTATGCCATGAACACGATGATGATTCGACGTCCCGTTTCGCTTTTTCTCGTCATTTTTATGGGAATGGTGGCGCTCTGCGTCCAGGCTGCCGAGTCGGCCGTCCCAGCCGTGATGACAGTCCAGGTGGCCAGGACACAGATCAGGGCCAGGCCTTCCGTCATCGCGGCCATTCTCGCCACCGTCGAATACAAGGAGCGGGTCGTCGTTTATGAGAGTGGGGATGGATGGGCAAAGGTGGCTGTTCCTGGTTCGACGCGATACGGTTACATGTTCCTCTCCGCGCTGACGGCAAGGGCCATCTCTCCCATCGATGCCGGCGAAGCCGCATCAGGCATCACCGGCACGGAGATAGCCTTGGCCGGAAAGGGCTTCAATGAGTCGCTCGAGGAATCATACCGACAGAACGTCCATGTGGACTATTCATGGGTCGACCGCATGGAAAGCTACGACTATGCTTCCGAAACCCTTGTAGACTTCCTGGCCGGCGCCCCCTAGAAGCAGGATCGATGAAACGAAGGCCACCCCTATCCCCGCCATTTTTCCTCCTCCTGGCCGCCGCGGTGATCGCGCTGTTCCTTCTCAATTCCTGCCTGACCCTGTCCGACAGCATGGAATTGCTCTCCTCCCAGGCGGTGAGCGAGGGACTTCTCGATCGCTACCAGGCCACCATGCTCAAGCTGGCTGCCCAGGCTGCTGTCGATGCTTCCCGCAAGCTCAATCCAGAGGAGGAATACTTCGTGGGGAGGGCCGTTGCCGCCAATATTTTCACATCCTATCCTCCCTACGATCGTCCGGACCTGAATGCCTATCTCAACAAGCTGGGGCAGGGGCTGTCCCTGTACTCTTCCCGCCCCGCGATCTATGCCGGGTACCGTTTTATCGTTCTCGACAGCGAGGAGGTCAACGCCTTCGCCACGCCGGGAGGGCATATTCTCGTGACGAGGGGCTTGCTTCGCCTGACCAACAGCGAGGATGAACTTGCCGCCGTCCTCGCCCACGAAATTGCCCATATTGCCCTCGGTCATGGCCTGGCTTCCGTACAGGGCGCGCGGATCACGCAGATCGCATCCGACTACGCCATCGACGCGGGCTTTTCCTCTGGCGGAGATATCGCGGATTTCACCGCGGTATTCGGCGATTCCATCTCCGAGTTGGCAAAAATCCTCGTGATCTCCGGGTATTCCCAAGCATACGAGAACCAGGCCGACATGGAGGCGAGGAGGATCATCGCGGCGGCCGGCTACAACCCGAATGCCCTGGCAAAGCTCATCGGGCATCTTCCAATCGACAGTCAGGGCGGCGCATCGGGCTTTGCCGTAACCCATCCCCAACCTGAATCCCGGCTGGAAGTCTTGCGGTCCGAACCTTTCAGGGCGCCGCAGGCCGCTAAGGCAAAACGGGCCTGGCCTTCACCCAGGGAGAAAGAGGGCGGGGAGAATCATCAGGTTCCCGTCTCGGTCGCCCGCGCCGAGCGATTCGCTTCGATGAGGGGATTCTTTTGAAAACCGGAGCAAGGAAGGCGGGAGGCCAGGCTGGCCTAAGACGAAGCGGTCCGAACCGGATTGCCATAGGCATGGAGATGAGTCCGGCGTTTCGCTCAATCCTCGCGGCAGGCTGCGG
>JBAQLW010000214.1:0-2467 GCA_049302175.1 Rectinemataceae bacterium | reverse complement strand
GATCTGGGCGAATATCGGCTTGCCAGCATTGAACCTCATCGCGCGCTTCCTTTTCCGCGACGCGGAAGTAGCCATAGAGGAGGGCGAAGATCGGGACGAGGGCGTATCGCACGACGCCCAGTATCGTGTCGATAATGGGCGGCATATTCATCGACAGATCGCCCGCGATACTGAAATCGCCATTGTTGTTGACAATGCCAGGCATAGGGAGTCCTGAGGCCTTCCGGACGAAGTACACCGCCGCCAGGAAGATTCCTGACGCGACGAGCACGTAGGCGATCGTCACTCCGACTGTCTTGATCAAGGCTCTTTTTCGGAACGCGGCGGACCCGGCGGCGAAAATGAGGGTTCCCGTCGCGTAGTCTATCCATCCGCCAAGCGCTGCCGAACCCAGAGGGTTCCATATCCGGCCGCCGGGTCCGCCGGCGACGAGCTCGACGAGGGATACGAAGGCCGACAATCCTGTCATCGCGACCGCCGCTACAAGCGGAAAAACCACTAGGTAGGTGAGCAGCGCGGCCGCGTATTTTTCCAGATCCGTGGCGGGCAGCAGGATCCAGTCCGTGCCTGAGCGCCCGTCGTGCATCCCCTTGAATGCGGACCCCGCCAGCAGCAGTCCCGTCAGGCTGATGAATATCGTCCAAAGCTGGCCGCCGGAATCGTTCGCTATGGCCCGGCCCCCGATGATGATGCTCAGCACATTGATGCCGGCGAGAATTCCCGCGCCGATGGCGACTCCGGGAAAATCCTCCAGGGCGCGGTTTTTAATCAGGAGAGCGACTCTCGCCACACTGAATGGCTTGCGCAGTGTTTCTTTCGTCATCTCGAGGCCTCCTCTGAGTTCGCCGCTCTGGCGGCCGCATCGGCCGGATCGAAGGCGGGATAGTCCTCGCCGCGCAGCGCGGCTCTGAGGCGCTCGGGCGAGGCGATCGCCGCGTTGAACACGAGCTCCAGGTCGGCGGTCCTGGCGTCGAGGGAGGCGCCGTCGCAGCGCGAAAGGTCAAGGAGGGCCGAATAGCCTGCTCCGTCCTTTTCCGCATAGATGACTTCAGGGCCGAGAACGCTGACCCGGGCCGAGCCCAGCCTGTCCGAGATCTGCTCGGCGCTGAGACTGAACAGAATCTTGCCGCCGTGGACAATGACCGCCGGGTCTATCACCCGCTCGAGATCGCGCACCTGATGGGTGGACACGATAATAACGCGGTCCGGATCGACAGAGGCGGCGAGAGCACGCCGGAATTGGGACTTGGAGGGAATGTCGAGGCCGTTTGTCGGTTCGTCGAGAAGGATGAACCGCGCCCCTGACGCGAGGGCCGCAGCGAGGGCGAATTTCTTGCGCTGACCGTAGGAATACTTGGTGAGCAGCTTGCTTTCATCCAGCGTAAACTCGCGCGATATATCTGCGAAGCGTCCCTTGTCGAACGCGGGGCGGAATACCGCGTAGCGCTCAAGCCATTCGGCCGGCTTTACGGCGGGCAGCCAGGGATCCTCCGGCACGAAAACCGTGTCGGCAAGAAAGGAAGCCGCCCTGCGCCAGGGCTCCGCGCCGAAAACGCGGATCGAGCCCGACTGGGGGCGCAGGGCGCCGGCGAGAAGCTTCAGCAAACTCGTCTTGCCGGCCCCATTCAAACCCAGAAGTCCGAATACCGTTCCCGGCTCAAGCTTCAGATCGAGGCCCTCGAAGAGCGGCCCCTTCCCATACCCGAAGGTCATGGATTCAATCTGTACCATCTCACACTCCTAGTGTACTAGATAACTAATACACTAATAAGGCATCGAATTTTTGTCAAGGGTTTCAGATAAAAATTTGCCGCCGTCGATGATCGAAGAATTCTTCGACTCGACGGCGGCGATGCTCAAAGACCGAAAAGATGCCGTGCAGCGCGGCTCACTTGACCGTCACCCAGCGAAGGACTTCCTTCAGCGCGGCACGCTTGCCGGTCATGAGGATGCCCACGCAGAAAATCTTGGCGGCGAGAAAGGCCATGCCCACGACACTTGCGGACAAAATTGCCAGGCAGAGGACCAATTGCCAGACGGGAGGGTCGGAGACGAGGGTGGAGATCATGACGAGTGGAACCATGAGAAAGATGAGGAGGGGCCAGGCCATCTGCCCCAGGTGCTGTTCGTCCTCGCTCGCGGCTCCCATGGCCGCATAGGCCGACGAGTAGAGGAAGAAGGCGAGCACGAAAAAGAGGACGAGCCATCCCATGTTCTCCATCGTGAGGCCGACAGGCATCGACATGTTGAAGACTGGCCCCACAACCAGGGTGAGGAGAAGGGACATGGCGACCCATATGGCATACTGGAGGAGTCCGGCGAGGCCGAGGCCGAGAATCTTGCCGAACATGAGGTCACGGCTCGTCACGCTCGAGAGCATGATCTCGACGGTTTTCGATGTCTTCTCCGTGACGACGGAGCGTCCGATCATCTGTCCGTAGAGGAGCACTGTCATGTAGATCATCAT
>JBAQLW010000213.1:0-3905 GCA_049302175.1 Rectinemataceae bacterium | reverse complement strand
TGTCGGAACGAGGATGGCGAGGGCGATCACTATGAGTATGAACCTCTTGTAGAATCGCACGCTTCTGCCACTCACTCGCTGTTCCCGCTTCCACCCTTTTTAAAATTGCCATGGCTGCCATTCCATGTTTTTCTTTACTGGAAATCGAATTGTAAGTCGACAAAAACCGGCTGTCAAGAAATAAACATATTCGAAAGCCATTCGGACGAGGGCGGGCCTGCCTATTCCGAAAAGCCTCTGTATCGCATGTAGAAGAAAAGGGTGGCCGTCATCAGGGCGTGCCCGTAATCCTCGGCGCCTACCATGTCGATAGCCTCGCGCTCGGGAACGAGGAGGACTTCGATTTCCTCGTTTTCCTCCAGATGCTGCTCGCTGTCCAGATAGCAGCCTTCGGCGATGAAGGCATGGAAGGTATTCGTCATGAAGGCGGGGTTGGGCGAAAGATCGCCCAGGGGGATGATCATCTCGGCTCTGTAGCCCGTCTCCTCGAGGAGTTCCCTGGCCACAGCCCTTCCGGGATCTTCGCCCGGGTTGATGGCTCCCCCGGGGAATTCCACGGAGATTTTCCCTGTTCCGTGCCTGTATTGGCGGATCATAACGAAACAGCGACCTATGGGAGTGTCGACGACAGGGATGACGCCGGACCAGTCGGGCGCGTTCATGAGATAGAAGGTCCCATGCTTTCTGCCGTCGCAGGTCTCCCTGTCGCTTTCCGAAAGGCTGAATATATGACAATCGGCGATCTGTTTCCCGCCCACTTCGCGCCATTTGCAGGGCATGTCCACGGTATGCCTCCTAGCGATAGAGTACGCGGCCCGAGGACAGCTCGCAGCCAAGGGAGCGGAGCATCGCCTCCGTCCTCCGTCCGTACTCGACATAATTGTCGAAGCGAGCGCGGGCAGTCGAATGCACTGTTGCATCGTGGAAGACAACCGCCATGTGGGGCTCTATCGAGAGCATCCCGGTGTAGCCTGCCACCATGAGGTCAGAGAGTATGTCAGCCACCCGGCAGTCGCCCTCGCCCGGGAAAAAATATGATTCCTCGCCCGTGGCTGGATCGCGCCTGCCGTCCTTGATGTGGATGTGCGCGGCAAAGGTCTTGAGTCTTCCCCATGTCTCGAGGCTGTCCTGGTTGGGATAGGGGAAGGCTTTGCGGAAGTCGGGGCTGAGCCCAGGATTGCCTGTGTCGTAGACCAGCTTCAGACCCGGCACCTCTTCAAGAAGTTTGAGGGTGTGCTCCCAGCTCATGCCTCCGTAATTCAGGCAGTTCTCATGTACCGGTGTTATGCCCGCTTTGACAAAGCGCGAACAGATCTCGCGCAGTTTCGCGAAGCGTTCGGTTTCCCTCTGGTCGGGCAGAGCCCGTCCAGAGGCATCGAGAAACACCGAGTAGCTCATCAGGCGGATCAGCGGGACGCCCAGTCTTTTCATCCTTCCGATAGCCCTGTCCACGGTTCTCAGCGTCGCTGAAAAATCCTCGTCCACCCTTCTGCCCCAGTTGGCTATAGTGGAGCCGAAGCAGCAGACGCGTACGCCAGCCTCCTCCAGCGCCGCCGCGCAGCGCTCGAAGGAGGCTTTATCGAGATCGTGGATGTTGACGCCGTCCACGGAGCGCGCTTCGATATACGACCAGCCCAAGGCCTTGGTGGCCTCGATCTGGCCAGCGATGTCGTCGGCTGCCTCGTCGGCGAAACCGCTCAGGGTCATCTCGCGCAACGGAGCGGACTTCATAGCTCCGAAACCTTGGCCGGCTTGCCCGATTGGGCGCTCGCGTAGATGGCTTCGATGATGGACACGGCCCTGGAAGCCTCGCGACCGTCCACCAGCGACCTGGTACCTTTATGGATGCTTGCGATGATGTCGATGAACTGCAGCTTGTGGCCATGGTAGCCGATGGCCGCCGGATCGGAGGCTCCGCTCCCGGCGCCAGCGACATTCGAAAAGCGCGAGCGGATCGCGTCGTCCTCGGGCCTCTCGGAACGGAATTTCCAGAAAGGCAGGTTCTCCTCTTCCATCACGACGCTTCCGTCCATTCCTGAAACTTCGAGACGCTTGAGGAATCCGGGCCATACCGCTGTCGATCCCTGAATGGCGCCGAGAGCGCCATTGGCGAAGCGGACGGCGGCTATGGCGTTGTCTTCGACATCGATGCCCGAGTGCCCGGCGGCGCCCGTGAAGGCGCACACCTCCTCGATAGGTCCCATGAACCACCGCAGAAGATCGATCGCGTGGATGGACTGATTTATGAGGGCGCCCCCTCCATCCAGGGCTTTTTTGCCCTTCCACCCGCCCAGGTCGTAGTAGCTCTGCTCTCTCCACCATTTCACGTAGGCATTGCCCATGGTAAGACGGCCGAAGCGGTCACCCTCGATGGCTGCCTTGACAGCCCTGGACGAATCGTGGAACCGCGATGGGAATATGCCGGAGAGACTCACCCCGGCTTTGTCGCAGGCTTCGATCATCCTCGCGCAGCGCTCCCCGTTTATCTCTAGAGGTTTTTCGACGATAAGGTGCTTGCCTGCCTCGGCCGCGGGGAGGGCTGCGTCGAGGTGCAGACCTGAAGGGGTGCATATGTTCACTATGTCCAAGTCTGGATGGCGCAGGAAACTTCCCATGTCCGAATAGGCTGTGCAGCCGAATCTGGCGGCGAAGGCCGCGGAACGATCAGGCGCGATATCGAAGCAAGCCCTTAGCCTGGCTCCAGGTATTTCCGAGAGCGCCTTGGCGTGGAACTCGGCGATGAGGCCCGTACCAACGATTCCGAAATCCATAACTCCTCCTTGTCGGCTGGTATTCACCGCGATCCAGCCGCGGCCCTCATGTCGCTGTCGCAGCGGACGAAAAGCTCCATCGCTTCCCTGATCGTGGCCGCGGGATCGGTTGGCTTGTTGAACACTTCCATGCTCACCCACCCAGAATAGCGGATGGCTTTGAGGGCGTCGAACGCCGGTCCATAGTCGGAGGTCCCGGAACCCGGGTTCCTGCCGTCCATTTCGTTGATATGGACATGGGCGATATAATCACCGTGCTTCCTGATGAGCTCATCCCAGGTATCCGTCTCGTCGCCCACGTTGTGGAAGTCGAACATTCCCCCTATGCCGGGCGAGCCAATACCCTCCACCAGGGCTCTCGCTTCGGCCAGGGTGTTGACGACATCGGTCTGGTCCGAGGAGAGTGCCTCGAGAAGGATGGTGGATCGGCAAGCTTGGGCATGCCCGGCGAGAAGGGAGAGACCTTCCGCGAGGGTTTGTATGGCGGTCGCCCTGTCGCATCCGGGGAGAGAAGAGCGCTGTCGGGGCGAACCGAGCACGAGGACACCCCCGCCCAATTCGGCCGAGGCGTCCAGGAGCCGCCGCAGATGATCCAGCGACCGGCGGCGGAGTTCCTGGTCGGGCGTCGTAAGATGGAGGGGCTCGGGTCCTACCATCAGCCAGTGGAATCCGACAAAGGCCAGCCCCTCGTCTTTCAGCGCGTGGCCGATTTCCGCCACTCCCGCGCGGATCGCGGCCGGGGAAAAGTCCCCGAAAACCGTGTAGGGAGCGAACTCGATGCCGCTGTAGCCGGCTCGGCGGAGCATGACTGCCGCCTTGCCCGTCTCCAGGCTGCCGAAGAGTTCGTTGCATACGGCGTACTTCAATCTCTACCCCCCTTGACTCCCGTGGGAGCGGTTTATCTGCGGCCGGCAAGGCGTCCTTCGATTTTTCTGTCCGAAATTCCATCCTTTCCACGGTGCGAAAATCGTTCCCCATGTAAAAAATGTAGGGATGCTTCGTGCTGCTGGATGCCCGGAGATCCAGGAGACATTCGGCGCATGCCGCGATTTCGTCGCTGAAAGCATCACCGTAGCGAAGGAGCAATTTCAGCATGACGATGGTGGCATAGGGACAGAGATCGTCCTTCCTCCC
>JBAQLW010000212.1:0-2546 GCA_049302175.1 Rectinemataceae bacterium | reverse complement strand
GATCATGCGGTGACCTACACGCAAGCCGGCGACTTCCTCGTAGATGGTTCTACGACGATCGAAGTGGGAGGCAAAAACAAGACACGTCGACAAATAAAGGACCTTGCCGAAGGGTACATAGCCGCGGATAATTTGGAATATGGTTTTGGGCGGAAAGTGCCCTTATGGTTGTTCGGTTTCTTGTATTGATGGGAGATAGGGGACCTTCAGGACCGACAGGAAAGAGTTTGGCTATATTTGACAAGTTATGTTGAAACCTCATTTTCCGATGTATCATTCTTACCAAGCACCTCATAGACAAATGAATGAAGGGTAATCCGTCCCGCTTAGGTCTTTCCATCTTGCTACACGGGGGGCATTGCTAAGCTTCTCAACAAGCAAGGTTGCCCTTCTGCAGGTTATATTTGCCTTGCCTGGATTCAGTGTCGCTCTTCAGCTGGATGACAGGAAGCTCCCTGTCCTGTGCATATTTTCCGGCAGCCCGAGAGGCATCAGTGACCAAGATCACCGTCTCACCACGATGACCGGTATACACAGAATCAAGGTCATCTGCTGTGAGAATCTTGTGCCTCCAATAGAATGCGGTGGTGACGTTGATGCCCAAGGCCTCAGCTAGATCCTTGAGGGTTGCACCCGTATTCATGAGCCGGATGTACTCGATCCAAACTTCCTTAGGGAAATGGCTTCCGATCCATACCGGTCTTTCCTTTACTCCAAACGTCTTGTGGCAATCCACACATTTGTAGGCTTCAAGCGCTTCTTTGCTGAGTTTTGGCTTCTTCATTCTTCAATTGTACTGCATTCAAAAACTGTTTTGTGGCATTTCAACATAAATTGTCAAATATAGCCAAGCGTTTAGTCACTTCGGTGATGAGCCTGATTTTCTTTTTGGGATAGTAGTCGACCCCGCCGGACGCGTAGCCGATCCGCTGCTTGATCCGCAGCTCGTTCTCGCTGAAGCTTGTGCCGAAGAACCTGATCTCCCCGGCGTCGGGATGGACGAAGTTGAGTAGCGACTTCAGCGTCGTCGTCTTCCCTGCGCCGTTCCGGCCGATGAAGCCCGTGATCCCTCCCGCCTCGAGCGAAAACGATACATCCTTGAGAGTAAAAGACTTGTATGTCTTGCGAAGATCGCGGACCGTCAGAACCTTCATCGCATTTCTCCACTGTCGGCGACTGCTTTCCCGCCGAAGATCGCCGCGAAGAGACCGTCGAAGGCTGATTTCAGGGGGCATCGGCACCTGCTACTGCCGCCACAAGATGATGCACATCAGCCCACGGGACAGTCCTCATGGCCATCGAACGGGGCAAGCTCCAGAATCTCATCTTCGACAACCAGGCTCTCGCGAGCCGCCAGATGAAATCGCGCTATCTCGACTATCTTTTCAGCCATGTGAAATTCTAGGCGCATCGCGTCGGCCGGGCCGGAGACTGAAATGGACACGATCATCCGCAAGACACTTCTCTACAGGAGCGGCCTTGGCTTCCACTGCGTCAACCACGCGCAGGGCTGCCTCTATCCCTGCTACGCGTACATGATGGCGCACTCCTATGGACGGGCGAAGACCTCTGCCTGACAACCGACCCTTTTGGGAAGCGGTCTGTAGCATGCCGCGAGCTTGCGGCAAACCCGCCTACAGTGTAGTGTAAGACATCAGCTCACCTAGGGTTCGATCGGGAAACGCGAGGGATCATGTATACTAATTTGTCATCGGAAAAGCGGCGATCGCAGGAAGTGGCGACCCACCTCAAGGAACTCATACTCGACGAAAAGCTCAAGCCCGGCGACAAGCTGCCCAGCGAGCTGGAGCTCTGCGGGCTCTTTTCCGTATCTCGCCCCACGATCCGTGAAGCCGTCAAAACCCTCGTGTCTCAAGGCATTCTAGACATCCACAGGGGCAAGGGTACCTATGTCTCCCAGATGCCCGGCATCGCCGAAGACCCCCTCGGCCTCGACTTCATCATGAGCCCCAATCTGCGCCTCGCCCTTATACAGGCCCGTCTCATCATCGAGCCCGGGGTGGCCCGGCTGGCGGCGCAGACGGCCGATGACCGGGATATTGAGAAAATCGCCATATGCGTCCGCGACATGGAGGAAATTGTCTACCAGCACAAGGTGGGAATAAACGTCGAACTCAATTTCCACAGGAGCATCGCCGAGGCGACCAAAAATCCCGTCATCATCCGCCTCATACCGATCATAATGGATTCGATCGTCAAGACGTACAAAGACGCCCCGCGCACGAGCGAAGACCACCGCCACGCCTTCGAGGAACACAGGATCATCTACGAAGCGATAGCCGCCCGCGACCCCGAGCGATCCTTCGATGCCATGCACAGCCACCTCGACGCGAGCTACAGGCGAACCATTACCAAACAATCGACCACGTCCTCCTTCGGTACAACCCAGTAGAACCTGGCAAGCCGCCTTTGTCCAAAAATCCGCCTGTTGTGCATAAGAAAGTGAAGGTATACTGAATCGGGCGGGTTCCGCCGCGTGCGGGAGCGCCTCGCAAGCACAAGAGGCATTTCGATGACAAGGTGGT
>JBAQLW010000211.1:0-2003 GCA_049302175.1 Rectinemataceae bacterium | reverse complement strand
GGTGAGCATGAGGAAGGCGTCGTCCTTGTCGCGCCTATAGATGATCTCCTTGCGGGTGAAGGTGCCGCGGTCGGGGCTGACGCTCACCATCGTGATGGTCGCCGTCATGTCGCTGTCATAGAAGCTCGACCTTATGTCGGTTTTCCTCACCAGTGTCATGAAGTCCTTGGCTTGGAAATCCTTGATATCCGTGGGCACCGTGGCGTTGAGGTCAGCCGGGCCGAACATGCCCATTATGTTCCCTCTCATACCTCCGCCCCCGCCGCCCTTGACGCCCGGGGGCGGACCGCCCGACTGGGCGTGGGACCCGGCAGCCGCGAGGATGAGCAGGACGAGGAGGCTGGCGTTCCGCCAGGTTTTGCTTTGGTTCTTTTTCATGCTGTTCTCCTGTTGTTTTACGCGGTCTGCCTGAGCGCTTCCACGGGCAGAAGTCGGGAAGCTTTTCTGGCAGGTCCGCTGACGGCAATGACCGATGCCGCCGCTACGGCGAATACGACGAATATGTACGAGAGAAGGTCGGGCGAGAAGAGAAGGTGGCCGCGTGAGAGTGCCGAGCCCAGGGCGCCCGAAGGGTTCATCGGGATGAGATGGACAAGGAGGCCGGTCGGCAGGCTCAGGAGGATGCCCGCGAGGCTGCTTCCGGTGGCGATGAGAACAGCCTCGTAGACGAAAATTCGGAATATATCCTTGCGCCTGAATCCAATGCAGCGCAGCATGCCAATTTCCTTTGTCCTCTCCATCAGCACCATCCTGTAGGTGTTGGTTATCCCCGCCGCCGTCAGCACAAGCATGATGGCGAAGATGGTCATGCCTATCCACCGTACCGAGCCGAGCACCGTACCCATCTGTCCCGACAGCTGAGTGATTGTGGTGATCCTGTAGATCGTTCCGCCTGCCCTGGCGTTGGCCCCCGCGATGGCTCCCGGGAATACGGCTGGAGGCACTCCCCCACTTCGAAGACCCCCGCCTTGCCGGGTCCCACCCTGTACGCCGCTGCCTGTTCCCGCGGCAATACTCGCTGCCTGCGATCCGAAGCCCGCGGTCGCCGTCAAGCCCGCCGCCTTAAGCCCCTCGGCGAGCGCCGCGGCCGTCTCGTCCGCCTTCGATGCGTCGGGAAGGAAGATGGCGAGGGACTGATACGCCCCATCCTTCAGGCCCAGGTCGGCGAGAAGGTTGTCGAGGGGAACAAGAGCTGTGGACATGCCTCCGGCGGCCGAGTCTTCATAGACTGCGGTCACGGTGTATTCAGTGACATTCTGCTGTCCGGAAGCGGTGGAGAGTTTGACAAAGACGGTATCGCCCAGTCCCAGACCGAAACGGCGGGCCGACTGGGAGCCGAGCAGGATGCTTCTATCCGCGGCGACCGCTTCCCAGCTTCCTCCCGAAAGAACGAGGCTTTCGGTGAAGAGCCGGTCGCTTTTCCATTCCACGCCCCGAACGCGAAGCTGTTGCTCACGGGAACCGAACACGATCGTGGCCTGGGCTTGGGCAGCAGGAGCGATGCTCGTCGCTTCGGGCAAGAGCTCACTCACTTTCCCAGCAAAGGTTGCGTCCGTGATCCTGTTCTGCGCACGGCCGGCGCCGCCGAAGCCGCTGCCAGTGCCGCCAGAGCCACCGGCGAAACTCATGCCATTGACGAGTATATGGCCGCCCGAGTATAGCGTGACATTGTTCTGCACAGCCACTTCCATGCCCGAACTGAAGCCGCTCACGAGGCAGATGACGACGACGCCGAAAGCGATCGCCCCGCCGAGGAGGAAGGTCCTGCGTGGCTGCCTCACCGTATTCCGCAATGCCATGGTCGATCGGATCATTCGATGCTCCTCACTCGCCCTGCATCGCGACGACAGGCTTGATCCTGAGCGCAAGCGCGATGGGGTAGAGGGATGAGAAAATGCTCATCCCAAAAATCCACAGGAAAGCCCTCAGGGCCGAACCCGCCGAGATGCTCGGTACGAGCTTCTTGCCCGCGAAGATCGCCTCGAAATACAGGTTGGGCGCCG
>JBAQLW010000210.1:0-3638 GCA_049302175.1 Rectinemataceae bacterium | reverse complement strand
CCACAGCCTTGCCCGTGACAGGACCTTCGAGGGCTATGTCCACCCGGACCAGGTCATAACTGCTCCGCATATCGAGGGTATCCAGGTACGTTTGGCCGTTCCCGAAGGGACCAGCGATGCGGTAGCCAGCGCGCTTCAGGGTTTTCGCGATATCGAGCGCAACGAGCGCATCATGTTCGACGATCGCAATCAATGCCATCGACATACTCCAATTGACTGCCGGGCTGTTTTAATGCCTTTTGGGCATGATACTATATAAAGTTATCCGTTTCCAGCGAAAGATCCATGCGCATCCTCCGTTCGAGATACCCCGAACTGAGCGACTTCACGCTTACATCGAAATAGAATGAATTCTTGCGTGTGTCTACCGAATACTTCAGAAACTTGAGGACGTCGGATTGACCGAGCCCCGACTCGTCCGCGGCGAGTCCTGGCCATGTCTTCCGTATCTTGTATGTTCCTCCCACGCTCAAGGGTCCGGCAAGGTGCTCGAGAAGCATCCCCGTCGCGCCTCCAAGCAGTCGTTCCGGCAGGTCGCGCGAAGATGCCTTCTTGAAGGGCATGGAGGGCAGGCTTGTGGTTTTCCTCAGCTGTACTCTGCGCTGGCCTTGACGCTCCGTCTCGATAGTGCAGAGAGAGCCGACAGGCTTTGTCGCCATGTAGAGCTGGGCTGCTTCGATATCCTTGACCCGTCTTCCGTCTATCGTCAGCAACCTGTCGCCTGCTTCTATGCCGCCTTTGCCAGGAAAAGCGTAAAGTATGTCCAGGCTTCCATCGAGACTCTTGGCGAGACCTAAGCCCAGCCAGGAAGCCTTGCGGCGACCTTCTTCGAAGAGCGAAGGGAATACAGCGGAAACCCAGGATATGGGAAGGGCGAAATTCAAGCCCTGGTAGCCTGAAAGTCCCGCGAAGACGACGGCGATGAGTTCGCCGTTTTCATCGAGGAGAGGTCCGCCGGAATTGCCCGGGTTAACGGGAGCGTCGATCTGAATGGCTTCGCCCATGGGCAGTATACGGCGTCCTGTCGCGCTCACTATGCCTGCGGTAACGCTGCTCTCGAGGCCTACGGGACTGCCTATGGCATACACTTTCTGCCCCTTGTATGCCTTGCCCGTACCGAAGGGGAAGAGGGTTCCAGCGGACAATTCCTGACTCTTCAGAAGCGCCAGGTCGAGTTCTTCATCCCAGCCAATGACTTTCGCCGGAATCCTCGCTTCGGGGGTCGTTGAGGGTCGCAGGGAGAGCCGGGAATAGCCATCGTATTCTGGGTCTACCTCGCTGGCGACGACATGGTAATTCGTTATGTAATAACCTTGAGGGTCGACTTGAAAGGCCGTTCCCAAGACCCTGTCCGGATACCCGACACCATTCTCTATTTTCAAGCCCCTGTCCACATAGACGGTGACAACGGCCCCGGCGTTCTCCGCTATGGTTTTTCCTGCCTTGCCTTGCATTTGAGAGATACCGGCGTCACCCTGATTCCCTTCACGCTTCGTGGCTCCTTCGGGCCACAGGGATAGAATTTTCCCTATGGTGAAGTCGTCGCCTGCTGAGGCAGCCTTTCCGAGCCATTCTTCAAGGAGAGGGGGATCTATGGCGACAGGAGAAACTCCGCGGTCTTTCGAAGCCTGGTCAGAAACAAGGTCCAGTGCCTTATGAAGTGTGGCGACGGCTGGGGAATAGAGATTCCGCAGGGAATACTCGGCGAGTCTGCCCAGATAGATCTGGAGGTTCGTGGCGGGAGTGATCGAAATTCCCGCGATCCGCCCCGCGTTCGCAAGGACATCGCTTTGGTCGTGGAAAAATCCCGATAGCGATGCGATCGCTTCGAGGGAAGCGAAACTGCGTTCGGCATCGCTCCATTTTTTTGCGGCCAGTTCGTCGTTCAACCGCAGGACGAGCCGGCTCGCGGCTTCGGAAGCCAATCTGGATATCGTGTCGTCATCGAAGCCGAAGTCAGGGTTTCCCGACTGAACAATGATGGAGAGGGCTTCGAGGCAGCCTTCCTGATCAAGCTCAGCGAGAGCGGCGAGCTCTTCTGTTTTCAGCGAAGAGTAATCGCCGGGAAAGCTTTCAGGTTCCGGGGTATTGGAGCAGGATTGGAGCGCGAGAGCCAGAACGGCCACGATGAGGAGATTTCTCGCCGTCCTTCGCCTCATTGCCAAGCCTCCGATTCCTATTCCCTGTCAGGCTTCGACTGGCTGTAGCCCGTCGCTGATCGGCGCGAAGCCGAGAAGGGTCCTTACATCGGCATCTTCGAGGGTTTCCTTCTGCATGAGCTCCGTGGCCAGGGTTTCAAGCTTTGTCCTTTCCTTGGTGAGTATATCGAAAGCCTGTTCGCGGGCTTTGTCCAGGATTGTCCTCACCGCCTCATCGATGCGCTTGGCGGTTTCCTCCGAATAATCCTTGTGCTGGGCTATTTCCTTGCCAAGGAAAATCGGCTCCTCTTCCTGCCCATAGGCGATAGGGCCGAGGCTCTCGGCCATCCCCCACTCACATACCATGCGACGAGCGATTTCGGTGGCTTGCTTCAGATCCTGAGCCGTGCCCGTAGTCGTCTCACCATAGACGAGCTTTTCCGCGACAAAGCCGCCATAGGCTATAATCAGCCTGGCAAAGAGCCATCCATAGGTATAGGAATAGGAATCCTTGGCGGGGAGCGAGAGCGCGAGACCCAGAGCCCTGCCGCGAGGCACTATCGTCACCTTGTGGAGGGGATCGGCCTTCGGAAGATAATAATGCAGAAGCGCGTGACCCGATTCATGGACGGCCGTCGCCTTCTTTTCTTCCTCGGCGATGACGAGGCTCTTCCTGGCTACGCCCATAAGGATCTTGTCCCTCGAATCCTCGAAGTCCTCCATCTCTACGGAAGTCTTGTTCTTGCGTATGGCGAAGAGGGCTGCCTCGTTGACCATATTGGCGAGATCGGCGCCCGAAGTGCCCGGCGTCGCCTTGGCGAGCCTCAGCACATCGACATCGGCATTTACGGGAATCTTGGTCATGTGAATCTTCAGGATCGCCTCGCGCTCCCTCACATCGGGCATAGCGACGACAACCTGGCGGTCGAAGCGTCCGGGACGGAGCAATGCGGGGTCGAGGACGTCGGGTCGGTTGGTGGCCGCCAGAATAATGACCCCATCCTTGGTGTCAAAACCGTCCATCTCCACGAGCATCTGGTTGAGGGTTTGCTCCCTCTCGTCGTGCCCGCCGCCATAGCCTGCTCCCCTCGTCCTGCCCACTGCGTCCAGTTCATCGATGAAGAGTATGCAGGGAGCGTTCTTCCTCCCCTGCTCGAAAAGATCCCTCACTCTGCTCGCGCCGACACCTACGAACATTTCCACAAAGTCGGATCCCGACATGTGGAAGAAGGGCACATTCGCTTCGCCTGCCGTCGCTTTCGCGATGAGTGTTTTTCCGGTGCCGGGCATGCCCACCAGGAGAACGCCCTTGGGAATTTTAGCGCCCATTTTGGAAAATTTCTGGGGATTCTTCAGATAGTCGACGACTTCCATCAGTTCGTATTTGGCTTCCTTCTGCCCCGCGACATCCTCGAACGTGAACTTTTTGTCGGCTTCGGTATAGCGCTTCGCCCGGCTCTTGCCGAACTGGAAAGCCTTGTTGTTGCCCTGCATCTGTCG
>JBAQLW010000209.1:0-6075 GCA_049302175.1 Rectinemataceae bacterium | reverse complement strand
GAAGTCCATCAGACCTTCATAGCCATGCTCCGCGCCGAACTATCGGATTTTTCCAGACAGATCGGCAAAAGCATCAGGGTTCGTCCCTATTTCCCCGGTATCTCCGACATGAGCTTTCTCGCCCCTGCCGATTCCGAAAACCAGCGCGCCTTCGTCAGAATCCAATCTCCTGTCGCCGATCCCGAAACCGCTGGCGAAAACTGGAAGGGCACGGGATGCCCCGTCCTCAACATCGGCCCATGGGGACGCGAATACCATCAGATGGGCGAACGAGTGCACAAGGAGTATTCCTTCATCGAGCTTCCGAAGCTCCTCGCCCGCCTCGTGCGCGCGACGCTTGATCTCGAAGGCAACTCCTCAATCGGCAAGGAAGACGCATGAAATCCGACGGACAAAGGCTCAAAACCATCATCTTCGACTGCGGCCGCGTCATCACCTTCGATCAGGACGCGGGACTAGCCGCCCGATTCGGCGCCGAAGTCGGCGGCGCCGCCAATTTGGAAACCCTCCTCGAACTCGATATGCGAAGCTGGTTTACCATCAACCCCGAGACGATAGCCATAGTCCGGCGATTAAAAGAGCAAGGTTACCGCCTCCTCATCCTTTCCAACATGAATCTGGAGGGAAAGCTGCGCATGTTGGGCCAGGCGCGATACCTCGACGGCGAGGACTGGCTCGCACTCTTCGACGAGGTGATCGTCTCCTGCGACCTCAAGATCCTCAAGCCCGAGCCGGCTATCTATGCAGCCTGCCTGGGGCGGGCGAAAGCCGAAGCTCGCGAATGCCTCTTCATCGATGACAACCCCGCGAACGTCGAAGCGGCGCAGGCTTTCGGCATGAAGGCCCTCGTCTTCACCGGAGCCGCCCGGCTCGCCTCCTCCTTGCGAAAAGAATACGGAGTCCTATGATATGAAAGATATGAGAACCTACGTGCTTTCGCTGGGCGGCTCCATCGTCGCCCCTCCCGAAGGTCCCGATGTCGCCTTTCTCGCCGAATTCCGCGCCCGCCTCGAATTCTGGTTCGCCATGGCGCCTGACCGTCGTCTCATCCTCGTCGTAGGGGGAGGAGGCCCAGCTCGATCCTACCAGATAGCGCTCAGGGCATTCTGGAAAGCCCGCGGCGAGATGGAAGGTTCGGATTCGGCCGAAAACCAGAACGAAGCGCTGGATAAGATCGGCATCGCGGCGACAAGGATCAACGCCCAGCTTGTCAAGGCGGCTATGGGCCAACTCTGCCTCGACGAGGTTGTCACCGATCCATCGGCGCCCATCGAATTCTCGGGAAAGGTCCTTGTCGCCTCAGGCTGGAAGCCCGGCTTCTCCAGCGATTTCGACGCCGTCTATCTGGGCGAACGTTTCGGCGCGAAGACAGTGCTCAACCTTTCCAACATCGCCAAGGTCTACACGGCCGACCCAAGGCTCGATCCCGGGGCCAAGCCCATCGATAGAATTTCATGGAGCGGTTTCAGGGCGATGGTAGGCTCCACCTGGACTCCCGGCGCCAACCTGCCCTTTGACCCCATCGCCTCGGCGCGGGCCGAGACCGCGGGCATGCAGGTGATCTGCGCCGCGGGTAAGAACCTGGACAATCTTTTCAGGATACTGGATGGCCAAGCCTATGAAGGCACCCTTATCGGGTGGGTGGGATGACATGAACGACATGGACCAGACGAGGCAGGAAGCCCTCGATGCCATCACATCAGCCTTTGCCCATGGCCATATCACGATGGAAGACTATGAGGCAAGAGCAGAAAAGATCCAAAAAGCCAAACTCCCTGTCGAGATCGACGCCCAAATCCCCGGCCAGCGTGCCGCCTCTCGACGTTCCGCCCCCACTCCGGTCCCCGCCGATGACTTTTTTGTGGAGGAACGTCACGGGAGTCCGGATTTTTCACTCTGCGTCATGGGCGAAATACGAATTCTCATGCCGCGTGGCCTGCCGGTGCGCATGTCGGCCTTTCCCTTCATGGGCTCCATCATCGTCAAGGCTGTGTGAGGATGAAGCGAAGCCCCATGAAGGCAGGCCTCAGGGAACCTTTCAACAGCATCAGTCACCTTGCCGGCGCCGCCCTAGCCCTGCCCGCCTCCCTCATCCTGATAGCGGCGGGCGGCGCCGGCGCGGCATCCGGGCACCGCCCAGCCACCCTCATCGCCCTGGCAGTCTATGGTCTCAGCCTCTTCACCCTCTTCGCGGCAAGCGGGATCTACCATGCCTCCACTGCCTCGCCCAAAGCCCTCGCGCGCCTCCGGCAGTTCGACCATGCCGCCATCTACCTCCTCATCGCCGGAACCTACACTCCCTTCTGCCTCATCGCCTTCTCAGGCTTCTGGAAATGGGGACTCCTCGCCATCATCTGGGCCCTGGCCTTCGCCGGCCTGATCGCGACCCTCTTCATCATGGGGCTGCCGCGGGGCGTCACCGCGGGCATCTATGTGGGCATGGGCTGGCTGAGCGTCTTCGCCGTCCGCGAGTTCGTGGCGAAGCTGTCGCCCTTTACCCTCGGCTGGCTTGTGGCGGGAGGACTTCTCTATACCTTGGGGGCTGTCGTCTACGCGACGAAAAAGGGCAGTTTCTTCTCGGGTCGGCTGGGCTTCCACGAGATCTGGCACATCTTCGTGCTGCTCGCGGCGATAGCCCACTTCATCTCGGTGGCCAGCCTCGTCTGAAAACTGCCTATATCTTGTCGATCAGCATCGAGCACTTGCCCGAGGGGATGGGCAGGGTCTTTTTCTTCTTGTTCAGCACATTGATCGTGAAGTAGTACAGTTTTTCGCTCTCCATGTGGATTTCCCAACCCCGCCCCGATTTAGAGGAGAGGATGGTCACCATGTTGCGCTTGAGCGACAGGTTCTCTATGCCCATTATCTCCAGGTTGGGGATGATCCAGTCCACCGTCTTGCGCGGCAGGGATGCGTAGAGCCCCACGATGTTCTCGATCATCAGCGTGACGCTCGCGAGACCGTTGTAGGGCAGGTAGTGGGGATACGGCCAATCCGGATGGCCTTCCCATACGGCCTTTCCCTCCGCCTGCGGCTGGTAGGCACTCCAGACGATGGGTTTGTGGTCCTTCTGGTGACCCTCGCCATGTTCGGCAACGGCATGCATGGAATCCAGGATGAAATAGAGGTGGCGTATGGCGCAGTCCCGCGCGAATTCGTAGAAATTATACTTCTCGAGACCTTTGATCACCATGAAGGTGAAGGCGGTGATGACGGAGCCCCGGAAGCCATTGCCTTTCCTGTCGTAGGCTGGGTGGTCGGCGGAGAGGGTCGGGAAGGGATTCTCCGTACCAAAACAGGCCGGGTCCTTCAGCTTGGCGATGAGCTTTTCGGCCCTCTCCTCGTTGGGGATTTCAGCCAGAAGAAGCCAGTAGGAGCCTATCGTCTTCACCTTGACCTGATTCTCTTTCTCGTCGAGGTCGTAATAGAAGCCGTCTTCGGCGTTCCACATCTTGCTGTTCACCCGCGTTTTGATCGAAAAATAATCCCTCTTGAACTGGAAGGATATTTCCTTGTCGTTGAGGATATCGCCCAGAGCGGAGATGTAGAGGGCGTTCATCGCCATGGCCGCGTTGAAGTCGATGAGATAAGAGGCACCCTCGCGGGGGGAATTCACAAGGCCACTGGCGGCGACAGGCACCGAATAGAGGCCGTTGGCACCCTTGTAATTGCTCTCGAGCCACTTGTAGTGTTTCCAGAGAGCCGGCATGACGTCCTTGACGCGCTTCTTGTTGGCTGTTTTATGGTAAAGGTTGTACTCAGCCCAGGCAAAAAGAGGCAGCATGAGGCCATCGGGATTGTCGGCAGAAAATATCGGCTTTCCCGTCACAATATCATAGGTCGCCCGAATCGCTCCATCCTCTTCCTGCTTTGCGTAGAGGGCATCAAGGCCGTTGGAGGCGGGGAAAATCCTGTTGGAGTAGACGAGGAAAAAGGAGGAGAAGACCTGTTCCATGACATCGAGGACGGGTTTCTGTGGATAATGGAAGAATTTGATCTTGTCGAAGCCGCTTTCGGCTCCGCCCGAGGTCCAGCAGTCGGCTACCCAGGCCCATGTGCGGTCGTAGATCTCTACGAAGTCCTGATCGTAGAAATGGACACGCGGAAAGTCTTTCTTATTCAAGCACGACCCCTCTCCCGGACAGTTTTATCGCCAAAAGCCTATTTCGGGCGCGGCTAACCGCAAAGGTTCCCATTTGTTGCATTATTATACGAGATAAGCCCAAATTTTACTATAATAATCTTCGCGGTATTTGTCAAATTTCATGGGTTCCGATTCGCGCCACGACATGATTCGCAGCGTATTTCCTCCTGCCGCACATATACAATCGTCAACTTCGGAAGGTCTCTTGAGCGCATTGTGGCCGAAAGCGCTCAGGAAATCTCCCGAATGCCGCCACGCTTGAGCCCTGCCTCATAGAGGCGTCCGCAGGCTGACTGTACTTCCAGATCGAGAAGGTCCTGACCGATAAATGCTTTAGCGTCGAGGTTTTCGACGATTTCGCGCACTTTCATTGCATATCCTCCGCTTTTCGATGCGGTTTCAGAGGGGCATCCTCCCATGGAATGAACGCGCAAGGGTGAGGCGATCGGCGTATTCCAGATCGCCGCCGACGGGGATACCCGTGGCCAGCCTCGTAACCCTGACGCCTTCCTTCTCGAGGACTTTACGGATATACAGGGCTGTCGTGTCGCCTTCGACGGTGGGATTGGTCGCGAGAACGATCTCTTCGACGCCGCCCGCCCTGATCCGCTGGACGAGGGAAGCGATGCGCAGCTTGTCGGGGCCTATGCCGTCGAGGGGCGAAAGAAGACCGCCGAGGACATGGTAGAGGCCTTTATATTCCCTGGAAGCCTCTATGGTGAGGACATCCTGGGGTTGCTCGACGACACAGATGATGCGCTTGTCCCTGTCGGCTCCATCGCAGACGGGGCAGGGATCGATTTCGGTGTAGGAGCCGCAGACCGAGCAGAATCGCACTTCCGACTGCAATGTGGCTATGCGTTGGGAGAGGGCGTCGGCGTAGCGCTGATCGGCCTTGAGCAGGTGGTAGGTCATGCGCAGGGCGCTCTTCCGGCCTATGCCCGGAAGCTTCGTGAGCAGGGAGACGAGATCCTCGAGAGCTCGCATCAGAAGGCTCCGAAGGGATTCCCGCCGCCGAACATCCCGGGAGGCAAGGACATTCCCCCCATCGATTCCGATAGCTGCTGGCGGATGGCTTCCTGGATGCGGCCAGCCGCGTCGTGGTGGGCTGCCCGGACGAGATCGGCAATCATGCCGGGGTCGGCAGGATCTATCACCTCCGGGGCGATGGAGCATTCAAGCATTTCCATTTCGCCTGAAAGGGTCACCTTGACCATGCCCCCTCCGGACTGGCCCGTGGCCCTGAGAGCAGCCGTCTTCTGCTTGAGCTCGTTCGCCTTCGCCTGTATGGCCTGGGGATTCTTGAGCATGTTCATGAGATCGTTGAGTTCCATTCCTATCCTCTTATTCCTGTACTTCGTCGTCTTCGATGACAGCGCTTTGGGCCGCGTTTGCGGATGGCTGTTTGGGCGTCGCGATTACCCCGGTCTCGCCTGCGGGCTGTAAGGCGACGGGCTGGGTATAGCCAACGAGGCTGCCCTTGAAAAGGCGTTCCACGAGGCCGATCGCCTCCCTCTCATGGAGGCTGATTTTAGGCTCGCGCGAAAGGCCGCCCTGACTGCCCTGGCCACCTTGGCTGTTCAGGCTGTTGGGGCCGCCCTCCCGGGAACCGCTCTGACCTGGGGCATCGGCTCGCGGGCGCTCATTGAAGGTTCCCGGCAGGCGGGAAGCCGCGGCGGCCTGGGGCGCCGGAGTAATGCCGGATGAAGCCCCGGCGCCTGCGCCGGGAGCATCAAAAGGGGAGTCGCCCGGCTCCAGCCCGCCGATATTCAAAGCTTCGCCCCCAAGGCCAACCTCCGCAATACTGACCCCCGCGGGATTGATCCCCGCGAGGTTCACCTCGATCTTTTTCGGCGAACCCAGCCTCAGCGCGAGGAGTTCGGCGACGATGCCCAGGAAGCGCTTCAGCAGATCGCACTCCATCGGCGTCT
>JBAQLW010000208.1:0-2313 GCA_049302175.1 Rectinemataceae bacterium | reverse complement strand
GCTTCCCCTCGAATACATCGAAAGCCACCTCCCTGCCCTTCGCCGCCGGAAGACAGTGAAGAAAGACACAGTGCGGGTTGCCGGTGGCGGTCATGAGCCCGGCGTCGATCTGATAGGGGAGAAGCATTTCGGCACGTTCCTCCTCGAGCGATTCCTCGCCCATGGACACCCACAGGTCGGTATAGAGGGCTGAAGCTCCTCTCACACCTTCTTCCTGATCGTCGGTGACTTCCAGAACGGCTCCCGATTCGCTGGCAAAGGTTCGGCATACATCCTTGAGCTCGGGATCGGGCCAGAGCGCCCGGGGAGCGACGATCGACAGATCGGTGCCCATCTTCGAGCAGATCACCATGAGCGACCTGGCGATATTGTTGCGGCCATCACCGACATAGGCCAGTTTCCTGCTCTTGAAGGAGCCGAATTCTTCTTCGAGCGTGAGGTAGTCGGCGAGGGCTTGCGTTGGATGGAACGAATCCGTAAGCGCGTTGTAGACGGGCAGGCCGGAGAATTTCGCGATGGTTTCGACATCGTCCTGCCTGGAGCCGCGGAATGCCACGGCGCTGAATAACCTGCCGAGGGAACGCGCGAGGTCCTCGATGGATTCCTTGCCACCGAGCCTGGCATCCTGGCCTGAAAAGAAGACAGGATGCCCTCCTTCCTCGCCGAACGCAGTTTCGAAAGCCGCCCTTGTTCGAAGCGAAGACTTTTCGAAGATGAGAGCGAGCGATTTGCCCCTGAAGCGCTGGCGGATAACGGATTTTCCCGAATCGGCCTTCGTATTTTTCGCCATATCGAGAAAACGGCGGATCTCCTCCGGCGTGAAATTGATCCAGGTGAGAAGGGAACGCCCTTTCAGGGATTTCAGGTTCATATAGTCCCCTCCTGGGGATCGGACCCATCCTATAGCATCGCCATCGGGCTGGTCAAGTTTTGAAGCGCTCCAAACCAGGCTCTCCGGGCTTTACCTGGCTAACCCTACCATGGAATACTCGCAGGATGCCTCAACCGAAACATGACACCGAAGCGACCTTGGCGGAACGCATCGCGCTCGTCAAGGCGATACTTCTTCCCCTGTGGCCTGATGCCACGCCGCTTCTCAGCTATTCGGATTGTTTTGGACTGCTCTGTGCCGTCATGCTCAGCGCCCAGACCACCGACGAGCAGGTGAACGGAGTGACTCCCGCCCTTTTCGCGAAGTACCCCGATGCCCAGGCCCTGGCGGGGGCTGAAATGCAGGACGTGGAAGCGCTCATCCATTCGGTGGGCTTTTTCCGCACGAAGGCCAGGCACCTTGTGGCGACGGCGCAGATCATTCAGACCCAATTCGGGGGGATGGTTCCCCGGAGCATCGAAGCCTTGACGAGCCTTCCCGGAGTGGGGAGAAAGACAGCCAATCTCGTAGCTTCGGCCTGCTTTGGAAGTCCTGGCATCATCGTGGACACCCATGTGATGCGCGTGGTTTTCAGGTTGGGCCTGTATCCAAAGAAGGATCCCGCCGCGATCGAGAATTGCTTGAGGAACAACCTGGCCGAAGAATACCACACTGCCTTCTCCCACGCCCTCACTCGGCACGGAAAATTCGTCTGCACCGCCAGACGGCCCGCATGCCTCCGCGAGGATTCCCGCTGTCCCCTGGATGGGATCTGCCCGAAAATCGATCTATAAAAAAGGCGGCTGCCGGAAATCGCTTCCCGGGCAGGCCCTTTTTTAGCATCGACGCCTCGACTCGAGGCAAAATCCCGATGCTCCTTCCTTTACGCTTTTACTTCGCCAAAGGTTTCCTGTTTTCCCAGGCGCTCTTCAGGGCGGCAAGGTAGGGACCATGGGCGTCGTTCAAGCTCATCGTGGCGCCGCTGCGCACATCGACGAACATGGCATTTTCGGCCTGAGGTCGTCGCGAGATAGGAAATACCTATAATTGCGGTTTTGTAATTAAGTATATTGCGATTGGTTCATAGCCGAAGCTTTCCCAAAATCTCTACTATCTAGCCATTATTTTTAAGTTCACTTGACAATAGAAAGGATATCTAGTATTTCTATATTCGTAGGAAACTATAGAAGTTCTTATAGTTTCTAAAGTTTTTAGAAGTAATCGCGTTTTCGAAAAAAGCGATTGTGATTGTACGTCAGGATACTGCGTATTGATTTTCTAATATTTCAAATGCAAGGAGACTGATGATATGACAGGAAAAAGCTTGGCTGAAAGCATAAAAAGTATCGGTGTAAAACAAGTCTTGCATTACCTGGACTCCGATCCCGACGCCAACATTCCTAAGATTTTATCTTGGGTCGACCGGTTTGACCGCCATGACC
>JBAQLW010000207.1:0-7931 GCA_049302175.1 Rectinemataceae bacterium | reverse complement strand
TCCGGCTTTTTTATAACCTGGATCGCTTCTCCGAAGATCTTGACTTCACCCTACTAAGCCCCGAACCGGCATGGACATTGTCCGATCGTCTTTCCGGCTTGAGGACTGAACTGGAGGCTTTCGGTTTCTCGCTGTCGATAGAGTCTAAACAAGTCGGAACGATTGAGTCCGCTTTTATCAAGGCGCATACGAAAACAAATCTCCTCACGATTGAGGCTCCAAGGGAAATGGCGGAGAGTACAACTCCAAACCGCCTCATAAAAATTAAGCTGGAAATGGATGCGGACCCTCCTGCGGGGATTAGGACAGAAAACAGAACCTTATTCGAACCTTTTCCTGTTTCGATCCGCGTTGTCGTTCCTGCCTGTCTTTTCGCGGGGAAAATGCATGCCTGCCTCTGTAGGGCTTGGATGACACGAACCAAGGGACGTGATTGGTATGATCTCCTTTTCTTTGTATCCCGAGCGATTCCAGTAGACTTGACTCACTTGGAAGCTCGTATGCGACAGAGTGGGCATTGGAATGAATCGCGATCGCTCGAAGCCAATGATGCCCAAGACCTTCTTGCCAAGCGAATTCAAGCAATTGACTGGCAACAGGCGAAGGCAGACGTTCTGCCTTTCATACGCGATCCGCGATCATTGGATCTTTGGGGAATGGAACTTTTTGACGAAGCGGCGCGTCGAATCCAATGGAAGAGGTAAAACGACTGATACTTTCAGTATAAGAATTACAAAAAAGGCCGTCAGGGAATTCATACCCAAACGGCCTTTCATCACACGCTTACTACTCGCCTTGCATGCTGTCGCGATGCTCTGCGATTCAGGCAGCGCTTATTTCTTGTTGGCGAGCGTGGCCTTGCAGACCTTGCAGATCTTTGTCTTTGTGCCCTCAATTTCCTGCTCGTAGAGCACCTTCACGCCATCCCTCTTGCAGATGGGGCAGGTGCCTCGGCCATGGGCCATTGTCTCGATGAGGCCTTTGCCTCTATGCGCTTTGGACATGGTATCCTCCTGGCCTTCAGTCGGCTTTCTTCGCGGCTGCTGCCTTTGCTTTCTTTTCGGCCTTGCGCTTATCACGATCAGCCTTCTTGTTGTCTTCCTTCCTGTCGACCAGTTCGAGAATCACCATATCGGCGGCATCGTTCGCGCGGGCGCCAGTCCTTATGATGCGGGTATAGCCGCCGGCCCTGTCCTTGAAACGCGGACCGATGTCGGTGAAAAGCTTGGCGAGAATAGCCTCATCGGTGATCTTGCGACCGATGATCCTGCGGTTGTGCACGGAATCTATCTTCGCCCTGGTGATCATTTTTTCGGCGAGACGGCGAGTTTCCACCGCCTTCGAGCGAGTGGTTTCAATGCGCTCGTGCTTGAAGAGAACGGTCGCCATATTCCTGAGAAGGGCTTTTCTGTGAGCGGCCATCCTATTCAGCTTATTGAACCCTATTTTATGCTTCATCAGTCTCTTCCTTCTTCATGCTGAGTTTTAGATAGTTTCGCAGGGGGCTGTAGTCAGTCATTCCCAGACTGAGATTCCATTCCCCGAGTTTCGCCTTGATCTCAAGAAGGGATTTCTTGCCGAAATTCCGGGTCCTCGTGATCTCATCTTCCGTCTTGCGCGTCAGGTCGCCAATAGTCTTGATGTTGGCGTTCTTGAGGCAATTGGATGACCGCACGGAGAGTTCAAGCTCCTCGACCGGGGTGTTTAGTATCTGTCGCACCCTTTCTTCTATCTCATCGTTCTGCTCATCGCCTGAAGCCTCGTCCTCATCGAAATTGATGAAGATGGACAGATGATCCTTGGCGATCTTCGCCGCTTCGCCGAGGGCGTCCTCGGGACGGGTCGTTCCGTCGGTCCAAATCTCCAGGTTCAGTTTGTCGTAGTCCGAACGCTGACCAACCCTGGTGGGTTCGATCGAATACTTCACCTTGATGACAGGAGAGAATATCGCATCCATCGGGATGGTGCCGACAATCTCAATATACCTCTCGTTGACCTCGGCCGGGACATAGCCTCTTCCCAGATCGATCTGGATCTCGAGATCGAGATGGATATCCTTGTCCAGGGTAGCGATCTTGATATCGGGATTCAGCACTTCCAGTGGCTTGTCCGCCGAGAAGAAAGAGCCTTTCAGCTCATCCATTCCCTGTATTTCGTACAGGAAGGTGGCTTGCTCCTGGTCATTGGGCAGGCGCACCCTCAGCTGCTTGAGGTTGTTCAAGAACTCGATCGTATCTTCCACGACACCAGGTATCGTCTCGAATTCGCTGGTGATGATGTGCTGGGCACCCTCGTCATCGTAGCGCACGATCCTCACCGCGGTGATCGCGTAGCCCTGGATGGATGAAAGCAGAATGCGGCGCAGGGTGTTACCGACGGTCGTTCCATATCCAGGCTCGAAAGGATAGGCGATGAACTTTCCGTACGACGGTCCTGATTCGCTCTGCTCGTAGGTAATGCCCTTCGGCCTCTTGAAACCCTTGAGAAGGTTCTTCCGCGCCATTTCGGCTCCTTATTTCGAGTAAAGCTCGACGACGAGCTGCTCGCGAATGTCTGCCATATCGGTGATATCCTGGCGATGCGGGTAAGCCACAAGGCGGCCGGCCATTTCGTCAGGGTTGATCTCGATCCAGGGCATTGTCCCGGATTTTCCAACTTCCTGCAGCGCGTTCTTGATCAACTCGAGCTTCTTGGCCTGCTCCACCACGTTCACCTTGTCGCCCGCCTTGACGGAGAAGGACGAGATGTTGACGCGCTTGCCGTTCACGGCGATATGGCCGTGGCTGACGAGCTGGCGCGCCTGGGCGCGAGAGGTCGCAAGATGCATTCTATAAACGACGTTGTCCAGTCTGCGCTCGAGAAGGATGAAGAGGTTCTCGCCCGTCTTCCCAGGCATGGAGAGCGCCTTTTCGAAGGCATTGCGGAACTGGGCTTCCATGAGACCATAGGCCCTCTTGAGGGTCTGCTTCTCGCGAAGCTGGACGGCGTATTCCGACTTCTTGCCCATCCTGGACTTGGGTGCCTTCCCGGGTGGGAGGCGCTTGCGGTTCATCGGGCATTTGTCGCTTCTGCAGCGATCGCCCTTGAGGAAAAGCTTTTTCTGCTCGGTGCGGCAAAGCCTGCACACGGGTCCGATATAACGTGCCATTTATTCTAACCCCCTGTCAGATACGGCGAGCCTTGCGCGGCCTGCAACCATTGTGGGGAATGGGGGTCACGTCGCTTATGGTTTTTACCTTAAGCCCGAGAGCGCCCAGCTGTCGGATCGCGGACTCGCGTCCGATTCCCGGCCCCTTCACGAACACATGAACCTCGCGTAAACCGGAGTTCATGGCTTTCTGTACCACCGTCTCGGCTACCGTCTGAGCGGCAAAGGGGGTGGATTTTTTTGCCCCTCTGAACTGGTGCGTGCCCGAGCTTGACCAGGCGATGGTGTTTCCATTCAGGTCCGTGATGGTGATGATCGTGTTGTTGAAGGTCGCCTGGATGTAGACATTCCCTTCATAGACACTCTTCTTCTCTTTTCTCTTTTTCGTAGTAACTGCCACTTCAGCGCCCCTTTGGTTATGCAGCCTTCTTCTTGTTGGCGACAGTCTTGCGCTTGCCCTTCCTGGTGCGAGCGTTCGTTCTGGTCCTCTGTCCGTTGACGGGAAGTCCCTTCCTGTGCCTCAGGCCACGGTAGCATCCGATATCCATGAGCCGCTTGATGTTGAGGGCGACCTCGGTGCGAAGACGGCCTTCGACCTTGTAGTCATTCTCGATAACCTTGCGAAGTTCATTGATCTCTTCATTCGAGAGCTCATTGATCTTTTTATTGGGATCAATGCCTGTGGTCTCGCAAATCTTCTTCGTGCTTGTCCTGCCCAGCCCATAGATATAGGTGAGAGCAATTTCGACATGCTTGTTGGGGAGGTCAACTCCCGCGATACGTGCCATGTGTATCCTCCTGCCCTTCAGCCTTGCTTCTGTTTATGCTTCGGGTTTTCACACACGATCCTGACAATGCCATTCCTGCGAATGACCTTGCATTTGTCGCATATTTTTTTTACGCTCGTCCTGACCTTCATAGGTTCCCCTTATGCGTGAACACGCAATTAAATACCATATTCCAAAAAATTTCTACAGGTTCCTGGCCTTGATGTGGCCCTTTCGAACCAGACCGTCGTGATGGTGCATCTTGAGCATAGCCTCAACCTGGGACATCGTATCGAGATCGACACCGACCAAAATCAGGAGAGAGGTGCCTCCAAGGAGATAGGCCAGCTCGCTGGGGAATTTGAACAGCTGCTGCACCAAGCTCGGTATCAACGCGATGAGGGCAAGATACAACGCTCCGGGAAGGATAATCCTGTTGAGGATTCTTGAGAGATACTCTTCCATCTTCTCGCTGCGGATGCCGGGAATGGAGCCGCCGTTTTCGCGGATATTCTTCGAGATCTCCTGCGGATTCAGCGAAACCTGGGTATAGAAGTAGGCGAAGAAAATGATGAACAGTACATAGAACAGGTTGTACCAGAAGCCCTGGGGCCTCAGCCAGTACGAGAAATCCCTCAGCCACTTAGCCTGCACGCCGAAGCTCTGGGCGATCTGCAGGGGGAATGTAAGGAGGCTCGAGGCGAAGATGACGGGAATGACGCCCGACGGATTGATCTTGAAGGGAATGTAGGTGTTCTGGGCGCCATACATTTTTCTTCCAACCACGCGCTTGGCGTAATTGACTGGTATTTTTCGCTGTCCTTGCTGTTCCAGGACGACGAGGGCGACGATGCCCACAAACATGAGAAGGACCACTATGGCATAGACGGCGTTGATTTCACCGGATTGAATCTTCTTGACAAGCTCATAGCTGGCGTTGGGCAGCCTGGCCACAATGCCCGCGAAAATCAGGATGGAAATGCCATTGCCGATACCGCGCTTGGTGATCTGTTCGCCGATCCACACAAGGAACATGGAGCCTGTCGTCACCGTGAGGATGGCGATCAAGGTGTACATAGTCCTGTTGGACATTACGATGGCGTTCGGTATCCTGTCGGCCCACACCGTGCTGGAGTAGCCCTGGATGGCGCATACGAAGAGAGTGCCGATCTTGGTCCAGCGCGCTATCTTCTTGCGGCCGCCGTCTTCCTCGGCAATCTGCTTCATCTTGGGGAAGACGATCAGGAGAAGCTGCATGATGATCTGCGTGCTGATGTAGGGCATGACTCCCATCATAAAGAGGGAGAAATTCTTGAAGGCTCCGCCCGAGAAGAAGTCGAGATAATCGGTGATTCCGCCCGCTCCTCCGGCCTGGCTGGCGAAGTAGGACTGCAGCGCGCTCGCGTTTATGCCCGGGATGGGCAGAAAGGCGCCAAGTCTGAACACAAACAGCCAGAAAAGCGTGAAGAGTATTCTATCCTTGAGTTCCTTGATCCGGAAAATATCCGAAAGCGGGTTTCCTGCCATGCAATCCTGCCTTTAGCGAAGCCCTCAGGCTTCCGTAGCCGAACCCATAGCCGTCGGGGTTTCGACTTTTCCACCGGCGGCTTCGATTTTTGCCTTGGCGCCGGCTGAGACGGCATCGACGCTCACATTGAGCGCGATGGATATGCTCCCGTTTCCGAGAACCTTGATGAGCTGCTCAGGTTTCCTGACCAGGCCTTTCATGAGGAGGGAGACAGCGTCCACCGTCTCGCCCACCGTGAATTTCTTGGCAAGATCCTCAATGTTGACGATCTGCCAGGCTTTCTTGAAGGGATAGTTGGAGAATCCGCGGTGGGGCAGGCGCCTGTAGAGAGGCATCTGTCCGCCCTCGAAGCCGGGATAGGTCTTGCCGCCAGAGCGCGACTGCTGACCCTTGTTGCCGCGGCCGGCCGTGGTGCCGAGTCCGGAGCCCTGGCCCCGACCGACAATCCGCTTCTTCTTGTTGGCACCTTCCGGCGCGTGGAGCTGATAATCGGACATCACTCTACCTCCTTGGCCGAGACGAGATGCTGCACTGTGTGGACCATGCCGAGTATGGCAGGCGTCGCTTCCAATGTGTTCGAAGAGCCGATCTTCCGCAGGCCGAGGCACCTGACGGTAGCCCTCATAACCGGCTTCTGATGGATAGTGCTTCGCACAAGGGTAATTTGTATCTTTGCCATATCAGCCCCATAGATCCTTGATCGATTTCCCGCGGTTCTTGGCCACGGTCTTCGCGTCGAGCAGTTTCCCCGCCCCGTCGAATACGGCGCGGACAATATTCATCGAATTCCTCGAGCCGATGCATTTGGAGATGACATCGGTATAGCCCGCCGCTTCCATTATGGCGCGCACAGGGCCTCCGGCGATGACGCCAGAGCCGGAAACAGCCGGTTTTATAAGGACTTCGGTGGCCTTATACCTTCCCACGATCTCGTGGGGAAGGGTTCCGTTCTTAACGGGCACGTGGACGATGGCACGTTTGGCCTTGTCGACGGATTTGCGAATCGCTTCCGTGACGTCGTTGGCTTTTCCGAAGCCGAAGCCTACATTGCCCTGGTGATCACCAACCACGGTGAGCGCCGAAAACGAGAAGCGACGGCCGCCCTTGACGACCTTTGCCGTCCGGTTCAGCTGAACCAACTTCTCGGTAAAATTATCGCGTGGCTGCGAGTCTTCTCTTCTGTTTCTGTCCACGGAAGCCCCCTAGAATGTAATCCCGGCTTTGCGGGCGCCATCGGCGATGGCCTTGATGATCCCATGATACTTGTAACCATTCCTGTCGAAGACGACAGTGGTGATCCCTTTCTCAAGGAGCCTCTTGCCGATTTCCTCGCCCAATTTTCCGCCGCCTTCGATGTTCCTCGCGATCTCCTTGAGGGACTTCTCGACAGTGGATGCGCTTGCAAGCGTGGTTCCGACGGAATCGTCTATGACTTGCACGTACATGTGGACGTTCGACTTGAACACGGACATCCTCGGCCGTTCCGTTGTTCCGGAAATGGACTTCCGAATCGAAGCCTTGCGCTTGGCATGCTTTCTGAATTTGTCATCAAGTTCTTTTACGCTCATATGTTTTCGCGCCTCACTTCACACCGGTCTTTCCGACCTTCCTGCGAATCTTCTCGTCCTCATACCTGATGCCCTTGCCCTTGTAAGGCTCGGGTTTCCTGAGGGACCGCACCTCGCTGGCGAATTTGCCAAGCAGTTCGCGGTCGGCGCCCGAAATGAGCACCTTCTGGCCATTGGCCTCGATCGCCACGGCGAGCCCCTGGGGGATCACGACCGTGAAATCGCTCGAATAGCCCAGGCTCATGACGAGGAAATTGCCCTGCACTTCGGCACGGTAGCCGACGCCATTCACGATGAGAGCTTTTTTGAAGCCCTCTGAAACGCCGATCACCATGTTGTTGACGAGGTTGCGATAGAGACCGTGGCAGGCTTTGGCCTGCTTGGAATCGTTCTTCCTCGTCACATGGACGGCGCCATTCGCGATGGCGATCTCGACTTCAGGAATGTACTCCTGAGAAAGTTTTCCCTTCGGCCCCTCTACCGACACCATCGTGGGAGTGATGTTTACTTTTACTCCCTGCGGTATCTGGACCGGCCGTATTCCGATTCTCGACATAGCTGTTCCCCTCGAATTACCAGACCGTGCAGATGAGTTCACCGCCCATCTGCTTTTCGACGGCTTTCCTTCCGGTGATAATTCCGTCTGAGGTGGAAATTATCAGGGTGCCGTACCCGTTGAAGACGCGCGGAAGTTCCTTGTAGCCGGAGTACACGCGCCTGCCGGGCTTGGACACCTTGTCCATGCCATGCAGGACGGGGTCGTTACCCTCGTCGTACTTCAGAAATATCCTGATAATGTTGTAGCCGTCTGCCTGGATCTTCTTGAAATTCTTGATGTACCCTTCAGTCTTGAGAATTTTGACGATTTCAAGCTTGAGCTTGGAGGCCATGATATCGACCTTCTCGTGACGGGCGGCACT
>JBAQLW010000206.1:0-1573 GCA_049302175.1 Rectinemataceae bacterium | reverse complement strand
CGGCGCCTGTCGATCTCGAGGATGGAGTCGGCAACGCTGTCCAAAAACCAGCGGTCGTGGGTCACCAATATGAAGGCGAATCTGGAAGAAAGCAGCCGCGTCTCGAGCCATTCGATAGAATCGAGGTCGAGATGGTTGGTAGGTTCATCGAGGAGAACGAGATCGGCCTTGGGCGCCAGAGTCCGCGCCAGGGCGGCTTTCTTGACTTCTCCGCCCGACAGTGTCGACATGAGGCGGTCGAGATTCCTGAGGCCGAGTTCGGCGCAGAGGGAAGCATAGCGATTTTCGAGCGGGACGGGGCCGAGGGCTTCCAGCTCCTTCTCGATATGGGCGAGTTCCTTGCCTTCGGCGTGGCGTCTTCGCGCATTGAGCTGGATTTCGGGGGCTCTTCCGCCATAGAGAAATTCGGCGATTGTCGTTTCCGGACCGAAGCTGGGCATCTGTTCGAGGATGGATACGGCGAGGCCCCTGCGCCGGGCGAAGTCGCCCTTGTCGGCCTGTAGGCTGCCTTCAAGGAGGCGGAGAAGGGTAGTCTTGCCCGTTCCGTTGCGGCCTACAAGGCCGATCCGCTCGCCTGACTCGATGCCGAGGTCGAGGTCTTCGAAGAGAAAGCCGTCCTTGAGCGCGACGGCCGCGCCTGAAATCGAAAGAATATTCATGCGGCGATCACTATAGCACGCTTGCGGGCGGAGCTTCTACGCGCGTCATGGTTTCGGAGGAGCCCGCGGTACGGCAGGCGAGTTTTCGGGCGAATTAAGAAATTATTTCTGAAAAGTGGATATAACGTTCTAATAAATGGTATGTTAGTAGAATATGGAAGGGTGGTGCGCGCGTTGTCACGGTTTGAAGAGGAGCATATGAAAGCTAAACGAATTTTAATGGCCGCGGTTGTACTGGCTACAATGGTTTTCTCTTCCTGCGTATTGGCTGTCAAGGGCGATGTGTATATCGGCTATGGCTGGGACAGCTTTCTTGCCGGCTTCTACGACGAGAATCCTTCGGTTCCCTATTTTTTGGATATCGTGGAAGATCGGTACTATTACTCGAGGACAGGCGATTACGATGGATGGTATACTTGGGAGAATTCCCTGGCCACGGTAAGGGCTACCTATTATTTCAGGTATTCGCTCGATGCCGATTATACCAATGTCGACGATCCCTACGGTCCCTATGATGCCTATTTCTATATTTATCTTGACTCTTCGGGACCCGTATACTACTCGCCTACCTATTCCCGTTCTCTGGACGGCGAACAGAGTGGCGGCAAGGTTGTCACGGCATCGTCCGGCTCGGCGGCTCCAATCTCCGAAGTGGATAAAAACAGTCTCGGCGAGCCCGATGGCGTGATTGAAAAGTCCCAGGGCGGCTACACCATGCATCTGGAATACTGGAAGATCGAGTAAATTCCTTTTCTCGTTGATTTATAGGCCGTGATGGCGGATGATATCCGGCATGGATACTTCAGCCTTGTCCAATCCCGAAGCCCATCCCTTGAATGGATCACTCGCCGAGGCGCTGGGCGGCGATGCGTCGTCAGCCTATGAGGAGCTCTTCGGGCGACTCAGTATGGACC
>JBAQLW010000205.1:0-7817 GCA_049302175.1 Rectinemataceae bacterium | reverse complement strand
GTCGCGTCCATGCCTTCCTGCTCCACACGTATCATCCGGCCGGCGGAATGGTCGACGAGTTCGCTCGCGGAGTGTGCTCCCCTGTATGTATTCACCGTCTCGCCGACGAATCTCGCGGCGCCTGACTGCAGGACACGGGCATCGCCATGCGCGCGATCGATGTAGCCGAGTCCGTCCAGTCCGCGTACCTCGCATACGGCAGGATCGCCGACGCGAAAATAGGTATGGAAGGCTTCTTCGTACTTGAACGCGGATGCTCCAGTGTTCCTCACTTTAAGCTCCATTTCAAGCTTCTCGCCGACGGAGATAGCCAGGGCGAGGCGGAACCTGAACGGCCACAGCGCGCGGGTGCTCTCATCGTCGCCGAGGGTAAAGACGGCGCGGATCCTTCCGTCCGGGAGCGGTGCCGTCGACGCGAGATCCCAAACGCGTGTGCGCGCAAAGCCGTGGAGGGGGAGATCGCTCCGCGAACCGTGCTTCCCAAACCAGGGAAAGCAGAGGGGAATTCCCCCGCGGATGGGCTTTCCCGCCTCAAAAGCACTGTAAGGGCTCATCCATAGCATCTCTTCGCGGCCCGCGGGGCGAAAACTCGCCACATGGGCCCCATAGGGATAGACGGAGCAGTCTCCCCCGTCGGCGTGAAGGCGCAGGAGCGGAAAGTCGCCATTGCCTTCCTCAACCCAGATGCGTCCCGGTAGAAGGAAACGATCGAACGATGAAAGATTCGTTTTCATTTTTCTTTTGACAAATCCCTTACCTCAAGATATCATCTATCTAAGATATCAGCAAGATTGAATTGGCAAGATCGACAAGGAGGTCTATCGTGAAGAGAAAAGTGACGATACTAGTCGCCCTCATCCTGGTGCTGGGGCTGTCGTTCACGGCCGCGCAGGCCACCGGCAAAAAGTATGTGCTTAAATTCAACCACGTTCTGACAACCCAGGATCCCTACCACAAGGCGTTTTTGAAATGGGCGGAAGCCGTGTCGGCAAGGACAAACGGCAACCTCAAAATCGAAGTTTTCCCGAGCGCCCAGCTGGGCGTGGAGGAGGACATTCTCGAGCAGATCCGCCAAGGGGCGAACGTGGGGCAGAACACCGACGCCGCCCGTCTCGGACAGTATGTGCCGGGAATAGCGGTCATGAACGGTCCTTATTTCGTGGAGAGCCTCGAGGAAGTCCAGAAGCTGAACACGCTGCCCTCCGTTCTCGGCTGGAAGGCCGAGCTCGAGAAGACCCAGGGCTTCAAGATCCTCTCCTTCATGTGGGTCCAGGGATTCAGGCAGATGGTCACCAACAAGCCGATCAGGAAACCTTCGGACTTGGCAGGTCTCAGGATCAGGACGCCCCCCGCCCCGATCTGGCAGGAATCGATCCGCGCCATCGGCGCCACCCCCGTGGCCATGGCTTACGGCGACATGTATTCGGGATTGCAGACGAAAGCCATCGATGGCGTCGAGCTCTCGTTCACTGCATCCGCCAGCGGCAAATTCCAGGAAGTGACAAAGTACGCCTGCGAAACCAAGCACATCCTCCTCATCAACTTCGAAGTGATCAGCATCAAGTGGTTCAACTCTCTTCCGGCGGAATATCAGGAAATCCTGGAAGAGGAGTGCGACAAGGCCGGTCTTGAGGTTTCGCGCAGCTATCTCAACGACATCGATCCGAAAAACCTCGAAGTGCTCAAGGCTGCGGGCATGACCTACATTCCCGAATCCGAGATCGACATGGCCGCCTTCAGGGCAGCCGGAGAGAAAGCCTACCAGAAGCTGGGCATCCTCGACGTGAGGGACCAGGTATACAAGGAACTGGGAAAGAAGAAATAATCCTGTGAGGATTCGCCATGTAGTGGCGGCGCCTTTCAAGGCGCCGCCTGTTTCTCCATCCTGCGTCACCAAGGGATACCATGAAGAAACTCTATGATTACATCTGCAAGGGTGAGGTATTCCTCGCAGCCCTCTGCTTTTCCATATCCTGCTTCCTTATCTTTTTAGCAGCCATAGCCCGTACCCTCGACCACCCCATCAACTGGTCGCAGGACATGTCCCTCTTCCTCTTTGCCTGGAGCGTCTTCCTCAGCGCTGACGCCGCGCTGAGGGCCGACAGGCTCGTCAACATCGATCTTCTCGTGAACCGTTTTTCGGAACCGATAAAAAAGATTTTGGCGATCGCGAGCTATATTCTGATCCTCGTCTTCCTGGCCGCTCTTTTCTGGTACGGGGTAAAGCTCAGCCTTTTCTCGCGGAGGCGGGTCTTCCAGGGAATTCCCGGCTTCAGCTACACATGGGTGATCCTCAGCATTCCCGTGGGCAGCCTCCTGCAGGGCATCACCGTGATCCTGAAGCTCAAAGGCCTTTTCACGGCGCGATCGACAGCTCCCCAGGGCGCCGGCGGCGGAAAAGCCGGAAAGGCGGGTGCCTGAGATGCTGATAGTCGCTATCCTCTTCATATTCTTCCTGGCTGTCGGGATGCCGATCGCCTTCGCCATAGGCATCTCAGGCGTGGCTTTCTTCCTCCAGCACCCCGAGCTCCCCATGACGATGATCGTCCAGCTGCCCATCTCGCAGACGCAGAACTTCACCCTGCTGGCCGTGCCCCTCTTCATTCTAGCGGGCAACTTGATGAACGCGTCGGGGATCACGAACAGGCTCATCAAGCTGGCCTCCGTCCTCACCGGCCACATGAGGGGAGGCCTGGGACAGGTCAACGTCGTCCTCTCAACGCTGATGGGAGGGGTCTCTGGTTCGGCCATCGCCGACGCCTCGATGGAAGCGAGGATTCTCTCGCCTGCCATGATCAAGCAGGGTTACTCCCCAGGCTTCACCGCGAACTGCACGGCTTGGACCGCCCTCATCACCGCCACCATCCCTCCCGGCGTAGGCATAATCCTCTACGGCACCACGGGAGAAGTATCTATCGGACAGCTGTTCGCGGCCGGCATCTTCACGGGGATCTTCATCATGGCGGCCTACATGATCACGGTATGGGTCATATCAACGCGGCGGGGTTATAAGCCCGAACGCGAGAGGGCTTCCATTCGCGAAAGGCTCATAGCCCTCAAGGAAAATATCTGGGCCCTCCTCTTTCCTGTCCTCCTCCTCGTAGGCATACGGACAGGCATCTTCACGCCCTCCGAAGTGGGATCTTTCGCCTGCGTGTACGCCATTCTTGTCGGCGTTTTTGCCTACAAGGAGCTCACGCTGAAAAAGCTTGTGCAGACCTTAGGCTCCTCCGTCCTCGACGTGGGGGCGATAATGTTCATCATCGCCCTTTCGGGAATTTTCGGCTACGGAATTCCCTTCGAGCGGGTGCCCGAACTCCTGGAATCGGCCATCCTCGGCCTTTCGATGAATAAGTTCACGGTGATGTTCATCATCATTTTCATCCTCACTATTCTGGGTATGTTCATGGACGGTTCCGTGGTGATCCTCCTCTTCACGCCGATCTTTCTGCCTCTCGCCGTCAAGGTGGGATGGGACCCCGTCCATTTCGGCATCCTTTTCTGTACGATCATCACCATGGGCAACATGACGCCGCCGGTAGGGCTGGCGATGAGCGCCGTGTGCTCCGTCCTCGACATCCCGATTTCGGAATACATAAGGGAAATGTGGCCTTGGCTTCTGACCACCCTAATTGTCGTAGCGGTATTGGTTTTCTTTCCGAATCTCGTCTTGGCTCTGCCGAGACTGCTCTTTTGCGAAGGAGTCCGCATGAGTTTGCAAGACAAGGTTGCCCTCGTCACGGGATCGGCGAGGGGTATTGGTTTTGAAATAGCGAAATGTCTGGGTGAGGAAGGCGCGGGCGTGGTGCTGATCGATCTCGCGGGGGCCGAGGCCGCCGCGGGACGGCTCAAGGCGATGGGATACGACGCGGGCGCATGTCCCTTGGACATCACCGATATGGAAGCGGTGGAGGCGGCGGTTGCGTCCATCATCGGCGAAAGGGGAAGAATCGACATCCTCGTGAACAACGCCGGCATCATCGCGCGCGGATCTTTTCTCGACCTTAGCCGCGAGCAATGGCTCAAGGTGATGGACGTCAATGTCAACGGCAATTTCTATCTTTGCAAGGCGGTGATCCCCCACATGATCAGGCAGAAGGGCGGTAGCATCCTCAATATCACGTCCATAGCGGGAAAGATGGGCGACATCACGGCCACTCCCGTCTATGGCGCGTCAAAAGGAGCCGTCACAACGTTCACGAAATCCCTGGCCCGTCAGCTGGCGGCTTATAGCATCAGGGTGAACGCGGTGGCTCCCCACGCCATAGAAACCGATATGAGCGCCGAATGGTCGGAAGAAAAGCGACGCGCCGTGATCGACGCGATTCCACTAAGACGCATGGGGACTGTCCGCGAAGTGGCTGAAGCGGCCCTTTTCCTCCTCTCCGAGAAGGCTTCGTTCATAACGGGCGAGACGATGAACGTCAATGGCGGCTTTTTGATGGATTGAAGCCGGGGCTATGCTCGGGTATTGTTTTCCGGGATGCTGTCGTCCTTGGCGGCGAAAAACTCCCCGCTCAGGATATTCTTCCTGCTTATCCGGAGATGCTTTTCTATAATATCCACGGCCGAGGGCGAATGCTTCGCCAAGGCTTCCACCAGATCCATGTGGTCCATGAATGTTTGGGAGACATTGGGTTTTATACCGATATCGTACATATAGTTCATGTTGAGGTGGATGTTCAGCTCTTTGTATGACTTGCTGATGAATTCGTTGTCCGCCAGGTCGCACAGGGTCTTGTGGAACTGCCAGTCGTATTTGATGTATTTTTTCAGGTCGATAGGTTCTTCCGAGAGGAGGGAGCGCATGGCGTCGACGAGTCTGCGCAGTTCTTCTAGGCGGATGCCTTCGATAGAGGGAAAGGCGCTCTTCACACAGTACACCTCGAGCAGTTCGCGGACGGCTATCGCCGAGAGGATGGTTTTTTTCGTGGGCGTGCGGAGTATGCACATGGAGCGGGGCCGGATTTCCAGGATGCCGTTCATCTCCAGGCGCTTCAGGGCTTCCCTGATGGGCATCATGCTCACCTGCAGCTCCTCGGCCAGCTTTTTTGTGCTTATCGTCTGCCCGTACTTGAACCTTCCTTCGCTGATGGAGTTGCAGAGGTAGAGGTACACTTGTTCAGCGAGGCTTCGCTTTTCTATCCCCACGGTTTCTTTTTCTTCCACGATGCCACCCTTTCCATAGAGCTGGTTGGAAAACAATCTGCAATCTGGTATCTAGTATATCTGATTTTTACAGCAAAAGCGATACAAGAGACTGTCCCGGAAGCGCTTTGCCGCCGGGGCAGTCCGACCGAATCGGCTATCAGAGAGAGGCGAGGATCTTGGCGGCGAAGGCTTCGGCGGTGAAGCCGAGATGGGTTGCCACCTTGTCGCCGGGGCCCGATTCGCCGAAGCGCTCGACGGAGAGGATATGCTCGGGTGGCGCGATGTTTTCCCAGCCCATGGCTATGCCGGCTTCGGCGACAAACACCTTGGCGGGCGGCGAGAGGATTGCCGCGCGCACGGGAGCCGGCGTCTTGAAAAAAGCGTTCCTGTCCGGCACCGATACAACGCGTATTCCCAGTCCGGGTTTTGCGGCCGATACGAGGTCCGCCGCCTTCAGGGCGAGGGATACTTCGGAGCCCGAGGCGGCCAGAACGATGTCGGGCTCCTTCGGCGTATTGCGCAGGACGTAGGCGCCCAAGCCCATCGTGTAGGGCCATTCGGGATCGTCCTTCTCGAGCACAGGGAGATTCTGCCTCGTCAGGATGAGGGCTGTCGGACCGTCCGTCCTCTCCATGGCCATGCGCCATGCGACGGCCGTCTCCTCAGCGTCGGCGGGGCGGATAACGCTTAAGCCTGGTATGGCTCGCAAGGAAGTGAGGGTTTCGATGGGCTCATGCGTCGGACCGTCCTCGCCGATGAAGATGGAGTCGTGGGTGAGGACATAGACGACGGGCAGCTTCATCAGGGCGGCGAGGCGGAGCGAGGGCCGCAGGTAATCGGCGAAAACAAGGAAGGTGGCCACGAAGGGGCGCAGGCCTCCGTAGAGGGCGAGGCCGTTGGCGATAGCCGCCATGCCGTGCTCGCGCACGCCGAAGCGGATATAGCGGCCGCCCGGATTGTCCGCCGTGAAATCGAGGGGAAGGCCCGAAGGGCTGGCCGGGAGCAGGGTGACGTTGGGGCCGGTGAGGTCGGCCGAGCCGCCGACGAGATTGGGCCAGGCCTTGGCGACGGCCATGAGGCATTTACCCGAGGCGTTGCGCGTGGCTATCTTATCGCCCTTCGCGAAGGCAGGCAGGTCCAGCTCGCCCTGAGAACGGTTGAAGAACCAGGCGCTCAGCTCTTCCGAGAGCCCGGGATTCGCCTTGCCCCAGCGCTCGAAGCCGCTCTGCCATTCGACCTTGGCTGTCTTGAGTTCCTTCCTTCGTTTTTCAAAATACGCATAGGCTTCAGGTGCGACGAAGAAGGGGGAATCGGCGGGGATTCCGAGCAGCGCCTTCGCCTTGACCGATTCCTCTTCGCCGAGGGGAGCGCCGTGGACGCCCGCAGTGCCCTGTTTTCCCGGCGATCCCTTGCCGATCAGACTCTTTAGGATGATGAGGGTCGGTTTTCTGGTTTCGGCCTTGGCTTTAGCCGTGAGGGCAGCCAGCCCGCCGAAATCGTACATGTCGCCGCGGAGCACCTGCCAGCCGTACGCTTCGAAGCGTTTCCCCACGTCTTCCGAAAAGGCGAGGGCTGTTGAGCCGTCTATGGTTATACTATTGGCATCGTAATAGGCGATGAGCTTGCCGAGCCCCAGATGGCCCGCCAGGGAGCAGGCTTCGGAGGTGACGCCTTCCATGAGGCATCCGTCGCCCACAAGCGTATAGGTGTAGTGATCGAAAACCCTTGCTTCCGGTCTGTTGAATTTGGCCGCCATCATCCTCTCGCCGATAGCGAGGCCCACGGCGTTGGCTATCCCCTGACCCAGGGGGCCAGTCGTGGTCTCTATGCCCGGGGTGACGCCGTATTCGGGATGGCCGGGGCATTTGGAGCCGACCTGGCGGAAGTTCTTCATATCGTCGATGGAGATGCCAAAGCCCGCCATATGGAGAATGGAGTAGAGCAGCATGGAACCGTGGCCTGCCGACAGGACAAAGCGGTCGCGGTTGATCCAGGAGGGATCCAGGGCGTCGTACTTCATCTCGACGCCATAGAGATAGGCCGCGAGTTCAGCCGCGCCCATAGGGAGGCCGGGATGGCCTGAGTTGGCTTTCTGCACAGCGTCGATAGTCAGACTGCGGACGGATAGGGCGATTTTTTCAAGGGATTGTATGTCCATGGATAATTCTCCTTCATTTGAAATGCCTACGGTCAATAATGCCCAAAGTCGCGGACCCTAGGCAAGCCCGCGCCGCTGGGGCGGTGCCATTGAAATCGCGCCGCCGATGCTAGCGACCCAGATCCCTGCCTAGGGTTATCTTGGATTCGGAAAAGTTGTCCACGTTTTTCAGCTTCTCGTGGAATTTCGGCATAGAGGCTATCATCGTCTCTTTTCGGTAAAAAGCGTCGTCCGGCGCCAGGGGACGGGTGACGGGATGACCCGTCGTCGAGGATTTGTATATGGCGACGATGAGCTCCATCGTCCGCCGGCCCTCCTGACCGTCGACAGCCGCGGGTTCCTTGCCTTCGATGGCCTTGATGAAATTCGCGATCTGGGCATCGTGGCCTTCGGCCGGAAGTTCGGGGATCTCCTTGTAGCGCCGCTCGAGAGCGGCCTTCACCGCCACGTCCTCTTCCGGGAAGCCATTGGGCAGGGGGCGGCATGCCGACACTGTCCAGGGGACGCC
>JBAQLW010000204.1:0-6749 GCA_049302175.1 Rectinemataceae bacterium | reverse complement strand
CGGCTTGACAAGGAGTCAGGATGGGTATTCGCGGAGAACTTTTTTCGACGAGATTTGCCTGTGACGGCAGGACATATTTTTTCAATGTTAAGCAGAACAGGAACGGCGATGTGTTCCTGAGCGTCGTAGAGAGCAAACCCAGCGAAGGTGAGAGCTTTGACAGGCGTTCCATCGTCGTTTTTGCCGAGCATATGGCTGAATTCCTGAACTCCTTTCAGGCAGCCCTGAAATTCATCGACAAGACAGGCTTCAAGGTGGCTCCCGATCCCGCAGCCTACAGCGGCCATTCGAACGACGACGAGGGCGAACGCCCGCGACGCAGCGCCGAATCCCGCCCTCGCCACGATTCCGAAGGCTCCAGGGACGGGGGACATGGATCCTCTTTCCGTGAACGCGATTCTTCGGAGCGCAAGCCAGCCCGGCGGGCGATCGTCAGGACAGGGTCCCCATCAAGCCGCTCGAAAGATCCCTCAGAGCGGTCAGGCGCTTCCTATGGCAGAACATCTTCCACTTCGGGCAGGCCATCAGCCCCAGCCGGACGCTATGCGGAACGTGCTGGCAAGGCGCCAACAGGCAAGACACCGGCGGGCGGGACCCGCGGGGCGGACAAACCCGTCAAGCGAATCGTCGTCCGAAAGACCAGGAAACCGGACGCCCAGGACTGATTTCCCCGAGGGAATAGTCCCAACCCTTCTATCACCCAATCCTGAAACCGGGTCTCGCCCAGAGCGAGAGTCCGGTTTTTTTTATAGCCGCCCTATGGGCTTTCGTGGGATAGCCCTTGTTCTTGGCGAATCCATAGCACGGTTCGACGTGATCCAGCCTCTCCATGACTCTGTCCCTCGCGACCTTGGCCAGGATGGAAGCGGCCATTATGGAGGGATGTATGCTGTCCCCCTTGATGAGGGCATAAGTTGTGCGCCCCAGCGAGGGAACCCTGTTGCCGTCAACCAGGACGATACGCGGATCAAGGCACAAGGCGTCGTATGCCCGTTTCATCGCGAGAAGGCTCGCCGCGAGGATATTGATCCGGCCGATTTCCTCCCAGGTAGCCCAGCCGACAGCCCAGTCGAGGGCACCCGAGACGATGGCTTCATAGGCGCTTTCGCGTCGGGACAGGCTCAAGGCCTTTGAATCATCGAGAAGCCCAAGGGGAAAATCCTCGGGCAGAATAACGGCTCCAGCGCTGACAGGTCCGGCGAGGGGCCCCCTGCCCGCCTCATCGATCCCGCAGACTTCGGAGATCGGATAGCGGAAACCCGCCATGTCGGGTTTCCGCAGGATCCTTCCGGTCAGGCCAGCAGACCATTCGCTCATCGCATAACCTTGGTCGAGAGGGGAACGTGGCCTCCCGCATGGATTTTCCCCAGAAGGGCATCGAAGCCGGCCTCGAGGCACTCCGGGGCATAGTGATACACGGCCACGATGGCTTCTGCCCAGGAGGAATGCCTCACATGGATGGGAGAGAGTACAGAAATGATGGCGACATCGAGCCCTGCATCATGGGCGGTGGCGGCGAATTGCAGGCCCGCCCTGTTCGCCACGCAGATTATAGCCGATCCGTTTCCGGTGAGGGCTGCCCTGAAGGCTTCGAGTTCGGCTTTGGATGCTGAAGTTTCAGGCTGATAGGAGAATTGGAAAGTTGATGCCCCAGGATATTTGCGCCTCCCGATTGAGAGAAAGCTGTCAAAGGGTCCCGCCAGCAGTATCCGGCTTCCGGGCTGCGCCTCACCCCCAAGCCTCGTCCCGGTCTTGGATGGAAAGGGAATCGCGGCGCCGTTGCCCACGACGGAGACGCTCCTTCGCGCGAGATCCCTGAAAAAGGCTTGGGCATCGGGATCCGGTAGCCGCGATGAGACGATCGCGGGATCCGGCAGAAGGCCTTCCTTGCCGATCGGTCGCAGATGAAGCATTTTCAAGGCCAAGACGCGGCCTGCGGCTTCCTTCGCTCGACTGCGGAAGGCTTCATCCTTTCTGTAGCGGGCGAGAAGGCCTTTCCATAGAGCCCCCTCAGGCTCGGGGCTGACGGAGAGAAGGATCATATCGTTCCCGGCCATCAAGGCATCGATGCAGGTATCGAGGATGGAATTGGGGCCGAGGGCTCCCGCCATGTAGAGATCATCGGTGATGACAAGACCGCTGAAGCCGAGCTTGTCGCGCAGGTAGCCCTGGACGAGCGTTCGGGAAAGAGAGGCGGGCCTCGGATTGCCGGTAATCCGGGGAAAGGCGAGGTGACCGCTCATGATAGCCGGAATCCCTCCCCTTACAAGCGTTTCAAAGGGAAAAAGCTCGCGCCGGGTGAAGGTCGTTTCGTCGATATCGATGACGGGAAGCGATCCGTGCGAGTCCAGAGGGGTGGCACCATGTCCAGGATAGTGTTTGGCGGTAGGGATTACGCCTGCCGCGAGGGAACCTCGAGCCCAGGCAAGCCCAAGCTTCGCCACGAGGGCGGGATTGTCGGAGAAGGCGCGAGGACCAATGATGGTGCTTTCGGGATTGGTTGCTATGTCGATGTCCGGAGCGAAGTTCATCGTTATCCCCAGAACTCTAAGTTCCTCGCCGATATGGAATCCGGTCAGGTAAGCGTCGCGGGCCGAGCCTGTCGCGCCTATGGCCATATTCCCCGGCGATTCCGATGTCCTCCCTTTGACATGGCGGATCCACCCGCCTTCCTGATCGGTCGCCATGAGGATGGGGATCGAAGCTTCCCCCTCCAAGGCCTTTTTCTGGATTGTCCTTATGGCTGCGGCCAAGGCCGTCGTATCCTCGGCGTTCCAGCCGAATATCTTGACTCCCCCGATGCCGCGGGCTTCCACCCATCGCATCAGCGATGGAGGCGGACTGGTTCCGGCATACCCAACCATTAGAAGCTGGGAGAGAATTTCTTCGTCGGCCATGGATTCGATCCATGCCGCGGCCGCGGTCTCTGTCCAATGCTTCTGCAGAAGGGCCGGGAAAGCGGAGAGATCCGGTTCGCCCCAAAAATCCTGTCCTCCGGGGTTGTTCCCCATGCCGGCGGCTGACAGGGAAACGATGGCCGAGGCCAGGAGAAGGAAGAAGAGTATGGTGGCGGCGAACCTGGCCTTTGCTCGCCTAGCGATAGGCCGCTCCCCTCGTTTCGTCGATGTACTGGGAAGCGGCGTGGGCCGCCACCGCCCCGTCTGAACAGGCCGTTATGATCTGCCTGAAAGGAGAGGTGCGCACGTCACCCGCGGCGAAAATTCCAGGAACGCTGGAAGCCATCCTTTCATCGGTGATGATCGACTTCGTCTCGTCCTTGAGGACATCGGGCACAAGGGCGACGTTGGGATCGGAACCCACGAAGACGAATACGGCGTCGAAGGCTTCCTCGCGCGTCTCGCCTGTGGCAAGATCTTTCAGGATCACGGATTCGACTTTTTTCGAGCCCTTGATCTCCAGCGCCACTGTATTGAAGACGACACGGATGTTGGGATTGGTGAGGACACGCTCGGCGAGGGCTTTCTGGGCTCTGAAGCGGTCCTTCCGATGCACCATGGTGATCGAGGCGGAAAGCTTGGACAGGTACATCGCATCGTCGCAGGCCGAATCCCCGCCTCCGACGACGAGCATCTTCTTGCCTTTGAAGAATGGCCCATCGCAGGTCGCGCAGTAGGAGACGCCCTTGCCAGTAAAAGCCTCCTCACCGGGGATATTCAGGTGGCGATGCCTGGCCCCTGTGGCTACTATTACAGCCTCAGCCCTGAGGACGCCATCGGAAGTCTCGATCGCGAAGCCCGTGTCCGATTTTCCGACTTTCACCACCGAGGTCGTGAGGAATTCGGCGCCGAAGCCTTCGGCCTGAACGCGCATCCTCTCCCCGAGTTCATAGCCAGAGATCGGCTCCGCGATGCCTGGATAATTCTCCAACATGTCGATGAGGAGAGCCTGGCCGCCAGGCGCCATCTCCTCGATGACAAGGGTTTTTAGATTCGCGCGGGCACCGTATTGGGCTGCTGCCAATCCGGCCACTCCCGCGCCTATGATGATCAACTCGTAACTGGCTTCCATACCGTAGCGCTCCTTATATGCAATACTCTATAAAATTCCTCAATCGCGCGGCATTATCAGGCTCATTCGCGCTCCAGGCCCGGTTTTCTTCTCTATGCGGCCGCCTTTTTGCTTGGCTAGGGCTTCCGATATCTCCATACCCAGCCCCGACCGGGCTTCCATGTCGGCAGGCAGGCCTATGCCGTCATCGCTGACGGCAAGCTCGTCGCGATCGCCGAGGGAAGCGTACGAAATGCGAATCGTGCCCTGCCTGCCTTCAGGGAAAGCATGTTTATAGGCATTAGCTACAAACTCGCTGGCGATGATGGCCATGTATGAGAGCCGCGAAGCGTCTATGATTCTGTCCTCGGCTTCGACCTCAAGCGTTATTGGTGAACCGATATAGCCGAAGGATTGTCGCATCTGCCCTGCGAAACGCTCAAAATAGTCCTTCGCCGAAACGCCGCCTGAACTTTCCGCTTGATAGAGGGCTTCATGGACAATAGCTATGGACTTTATCTGCGCGATGAGTCCCGAAAGGAAACGTTTCGCGCCCGCTTCATGCACATCCATCTCCTGCAGATGCACGAGACTCGCTATCACCTGAAGATTGTCCCGAACCCTGTGGTGCAGTTCCTTGAGAAGGATATCCTTCGCGGCGAGATTTTCCTCCAGGCTTTGTCTGTAAAGATGGTCGGCCGTGACATCGCGGATAGCTCCCATGGTCACGGCCCCTTCCGTCTTGAACAGCCTCTGGAGGCGGGGATCGACCAGAGGCTCGCCGTAGGCGTTGACTGAGGCATAGACGGTCTCCCCTGTCGTGCCGTGGATGAGGCGAACCTCGAGTTCTCTCGTCATTCTGGAACCTGACCGGCGCTCATCGAAGAGCTTGGGTGAGATCTCGGGGAAGGATGCCTGCGCGCGAATCGTCGCCAGTACGGCCTCGCGGGACACAGCGAGCCTGTCGTCCGCATGAATGACGGTGGAGAAGTGGCGCCCGATGAGGGCTTCCGGTTCGTAGCCCAGACTTCTTACCGCATCATTGAGGTAGACAAAATGCCCTTGGGCATCGAGAGCGTAGACTATATCGGGAAGGGCTTTCATCAGGTTGCCGATGCTTTCCCCTATTTGACTGTCGTATAGCCTTTTCTTTTCCATTGCTTTTATAGTAGGTTCCACGGAAGCGAAAGGTCAAGCGTCGACGTGATTATGCATGCATGCCATTGCCATGCCGGACTAGTTTAACCCAATCGGGATCAGCTATATTCGAAGCATGATCTTCAGCTACCACACGCATACGGATTTCTGCGATGGTCGAGCCAGCGCGGCCGATATGGCCCAGGCCAGCTTCGATGCGGGTTATTCATACCTCGGCTTCACCTCCCATGCTCCCCTCCCCTTCGTCACTGGCTGGAACATGGAGTGGAAGCATCTTGGCGCCTATGCCTCCACCATCAGATCCTTGGCATCTGTATGGGAACCTCGAGGTCTGTCCATTCTTCTAGGACTGGAGATCGACTATATCGAAGGTCTCGTCGCTCCGGGCGATGCGGCCTACGACAGCATAGCGCCCGATTTCCGGCTCGGCTCCGTTCATTTTCTGCGGAACCTGGCCGATGACGAATTCACGGTCGATGAGCCGGCCGATATTTTCTCTGCTCATATGGCGGGGCTCGGCGGCGACGCTTCCGTGGTGTGGAAGCAATACTATACAAGCCTTACTGCCATGATAGAGGCCGGCGGATTTGACATCATCGGCCATTTTGACCTCGTGAAAAAAAACAACACCGGCGGACGTTGGTTCGACAAGGATGGGGCCAACTATAAAGCCGCCGCCTTCTCGGCGGTCGACAGGGCCGCGGAACTGGGCTGCATAGCCGAAATCAACACGGGTGGGCTCGCGAGGGGAATAATCGATTCCACCTATCCCTCCCCCTCCATCCTGAAGCGCATGGCCGAGAAGGGCTTGAGGCTTACCCTGGGCGATGATGCCCATGCTCCCGCCCATCTTGGCCGCTATCAGTCCGCGGCCATCGCCGCGGCGAAGGCCGCGGGCTATAAAAGCCTCTGGTACATCGACTCCAGCCGATTATGGAAGGAAATTGGCGTGGATGAAGCCGGCGTTCCACGCCGAGGCGGACGGGAATAAAAAACAGGGCAACCGGAGCCGCCCTGCGAACAGTTCCTGATAATCGAACGAATATCCCTTTCTAGCGATTTCGCCTTTCTTCGCTCTTCTGGCAGTCGATGCAGAGGACGGCATAGGGAATCGCGCCCAGCCTTTCCTGAGGAATTTTCTTGCCGCAGGCCATGCAAAGCCCGTATCGCCCCTGACTGATGCGCGTGAGGGCTGCGTCGATAGCCTTGAGCCTCTTGATGTCCTGGGAACCCAAGGCCTCGATCATCTTTCTGTCGATATCGTCGGAAGCGACGTCGGCCACATCCTTGGGATCCATCTCCGCAACGATAGCGCGGAATTCTTCATTCGTGGCAGCCAGACCTTCGAGGACTTCGCGCTTTTGGGAGATGAGCAATTCCCTCATCTGTTCGGTAAAGCTTTTTTCCATCGGACTCCCCCGCACAAGATATTCTTCAAAACCGGTTCCGCAATTTTGGATGGGCACATTGCATCATATACGCCAAAAAGTCAAGACATGGGCCTCGGGCGCCCTCCTGCCATGTTGACATTCGTCACGGCGGTACATACTATTTCATATACGTAACGGGCGCAAGTACTAATG
>JBAQLW010000203.1:0-3226 GCA_049302175.1 Rectinemataceae bacterium | reverse complement strand
TTGCCCGCGAAAAAGACGAGAACCTTGTCGCTGTACTGGAGAATTTCGTCGAGATCCGACGACAGGAAAAGGATGGCCGTTCCCGATGAGCAGCGCTCTTTCAGCTTGCCCCAGATATAGATGGTGGATTCGATGTCCAGGCCCCTCGTGGGATGCTCCACGAGGATGAGGCTGGCGCTTTCCGGAAGGAGGGAAAGCAAGGCCCTCTGCTGATTCCCTCCGGAGAGGGATTCCACGGGGCTGTCGGGCCGACCCTTTATGTTGAAGGCCGAAATGCGCGCTTCCGACAGGGCGCCCGCGGCCTGCCGGTCTATGAAGGCGCCGCCCATCTTCGTGGACAATATAAAATGTTCGGAGAGCGTCAGGCCGGGCACGAGGCCCTTTTCGAGCCGCGCCGCGGGCAGGTAGGCGACGCCCATCCGCTTGTAGTCGTGGTAGGTTTTGCCGTTCATCGGGCGTTCGTCCTCATCGAGGCAGAACTGCCCGCCGGCGGGTTCGACGAGACCTCCGCAGGCTCTCAGGAAGAGATCCTGACCCGAACCTTCCATGCCGGCGATGCCGATGATCTCTCCCGCCCTTACTTCGAGATTCACGTCCTTGATCCTGAGGCGGATGGAGTCCACGGAACCCGTCCTGACGGTGAGCACTTTCCGCCCCGGGGCCGTCCTGGACTTGGGCGCGAGCTCCACTTCCTTGCCGAACATCATGCGCACGAGGGCCGCTTTGTCGAAGGGCGCTTCCACGGTGCCGACGAGGGCTCCCTGCCTGAGGATGGCGGCTCTCGAGCAAAGGGCTTCCACATCCTCGAGCTTGTGGGAGACGAAAAAGACCGTCATGCCCTCGGAAGCGAGCTTACGGAGGGCCGCGAAAAGCTTTTCCTTCTGCGTCTGGCTGATGCCGGTCGTGGGTTCGTCCAGGATGAGGACCTTGGCGCCCAGCCAGAGCAGGCGCAGGATCTCGAGCTGCTGGCGCTCGCCGACCGTCAGGGATGCGACGCGGGCGTCGGGGGAGAGGCTGAAATCGAAACGGGCCGAGAGGACGGAAAAGTCGGCGAGCGCCTTGCGGCGATTCGGCACGAGGCCTCCCGGGCTCCCCAGGAGAAAATCGTCGATGATCCTGAAGGGAGGGAAGTCGAGGGGGTCCTGGTGGAGCATCCCGATGCCGTTCTTTATCGCGTCATCGGGGGAGCCGATGCGAAGGGCCTGTCCGTCGAAGAGTATTTCGCCCGCGTCGGGGCGCAGAAAGCCCGAAAAAATCTTCATCAGCGTGCTTTTACCCGCCCCGTTTTCGCCCAGGATGCCCTGGATGCTGCCGGGGGGAATGGTCAGCGAAATCGAGTCGTTGGCTCTGAGGGCGCCGAAGGTTTTGGTTATGCCGCGCAGTTCGATCGTCATTGGGCCCCTTTGAAAAAATAAATACGGCAGCCTGAGGAAACCTCTCGATTCCTCGGGCTGCCTCTGTTTCGCTCTATCCTTTTGTTACTTGGAAACGCTCTGTCCCGTCATGCCTTCGAGAAGCTGGGGCAGGTACCATATTTGCTGGTCGGTGGCCTTCTGGCCTTTCTTGAGATAGACGGATCCGTCCTGAAGGTTCAGCGGGCCGCTCCAGAGGTTCAAGCCATTGGCGAGTTCGCCGACGAACTTGTCGACGCCGTCGGAAGCGGCTTTGCTGAGAGCGCCCTTGTTGAAGCCCACTGCCGAGGTGTCGGGATTGTTGATGTTTTTCCAGTCCGGGCTGTTCCACTCGAAGCGGGCTTTCCAGGTTCCTGCCATGGCTTCCTTCACGGCCTTGGCATAGGCGGGACCCCAGTTGAAATAGGGAACGCCGAGGGAAACGCCCTTGCCCTCGTCCATGGCCTTGGAATAGTCGTAGGGAATGGCCCAGACCTGCTTGCCCTGGGCGGTGAACTTGGCGGCTTCGGCCACGGCTTCCGTGGTGTCTATGCCAGAGATGACGACATCACAGCCCGAGTTGAAGAACTCGTCGGCCACCTGGGTGGGGTCGGCGGTGACGCCGGGGATATTGAACCAGAAACCGATCCAGGTGACGCGGAACTTGAGCTGGGCGGGATCTTTCTTGAGATAGTTGACCCAGGCGTATTTGGCGCCGAGGTAGGCGGAGGCGGCCAGGCGCCTGGTCTCGTCGTTGATGAGGGGGCCGAGGAAGCCGATCTGGCCGGTTTTCGTGGTCATGGCGGCAGCGACGCCGGCTACCATCTTCATGTATTCCATCTTGCCCATGATGTTGATCATGTTGGCCATGGGCTTGTAGGCCTTGCCTTCCTTCCACTGCTGGTCGCCCGTGGTCATGATGACGAAGATGTCGGGATGGGCGGACGCGAATTTGACCGCCTCATCCATCATGTCGTCCGAGGAGAAGCAGATGAGCCTGGCGCCCTGCGCCACGAGGCTTTCTCCCAGCTGCGACACCGTGGTGCCCGGCCTGTCGGCTGAGTTGGCCTTGTCGATGTAGACGAGCTTGGTGCCCGGTACCTTGGCGAGGACATACTGCATGCCGTCGTAATTGGCCTGGCTCCAGCCGCGGTCGTTGTAGGGACCAACCATGACGAGGCCTATGGTGAGATTCGCGCCGGCCGCCTTGGGGGCCGCCGAAGGCGCTGCTTGGGCAAAGGCCGGCATGCTAAGGACGGCGATCAGCGCCGCCAGGATGAGGATGCGGAAGCGTTTCATCTGTGTCTCCTTGGCCGCGTGTGGTTTTGTCGTGCTGAACCGGCGGCCTCGTTCTTCATCTGGATTATAGGGCGTCGCCGCGCTTTGCGGAAGCGGAAATCCGCCTCAATCCATATGAAATACGGGAGAGAGAGGTTTCGATGCCGGAGAATGGTCGGGATTCGTTTCCATTATGTCCCCCATGTAGTCCCACCACTTCCGCACGATAGCCTTGCTGGGGAGATCGTCGGCGGTGGAATCGTCGGCGCGGGTCTGGACGGCGAAGAGAAAGAGGCTCTCCGGCTCGAGATAGATGGAATAGTCGGATATGCCCGCGGCTTTGAGCTCGGCGAGCATCTCAGGCCAGATGGCGTCGTGGCGGCGTTTATATTCGGCTTCGTATCCCGGTTTCAGTTTCATGACGAATGCTTTGCGTTCCATGCGTTTCTCCTGTATACCGCTATGCGGCTGGGTGCCGCTCAGCGCGACGCGATCGATGCTCGATAGTTTTCGACTTCCCAATTCCTTATGAAGGCGACGGATTCGGGGCTCATGGG
>JBAQLW010000202.1:0-5807 GCA_049302175.1 Rectinemataceae bacterium | reverse complement strand
GAGATGGACCCCTCCATAATTTCAAGAACCTTCAAGAAATCATAACCCGAGGCGAAGAATGCCAGCAGGCAGGCACTAAAATGACGCATTATGCGAAAAAGGCAAATACCTAGGGGGTCTTTGCCTTTTTTTATTGACACTGCACGCCGTCCGTGCAAGCATTGTCCATGGGCGCCCGACCTGAGCGAAGATCCAAACCCCTTATCCATTCTACCGAAATGAGCATGGCGGCACGGATGGAAGGGAACCTGAAGGCAGGCGACAGTCTTCTTGTCAAAGGCCGCTATGCCGGAACCCTTTCGTCATCGTCGCACGTGACAATAGACAGGGAGGCTGTCGTGGAATCATGCACCCTCTCCGCACGATCCTTGTCCATATTTGGCAGGTTCTCAGGTACTATCCACGCAGAGGGTTTCGTCGAGATTCAGGGTAAAGCCAGCGTCAGCGCGCTTATCGAGGCATCGCGCGTCGAAATCGCCGACACAGCGCATTTCGAGGGGCAGATCCGGATGCCCGGCGCCGGCGATTGACAGATCGTTTCGTGAATACTATAGTGATCTTAGCAATCCGAGTATTGTTATCCAAAGAAAAAACCAAGCAGGTGCCCTTCCTGGTACCGGGCTATCCGATGCCGGAATTCACTGCTTTTGCGATCCCACAGACAATCAAAGCAACGATGAGCGATTGACCTGATGTTGGGATCCTGCCTGTCCGATATCCTCCCTGTAACGGAGTTTTAATGGCGTTTACTAGAAAAACCCATATACCGGCAATTCAAAAGAAGGAACAGATGGAAGAAACCGAAAGCGAACCATCAACCCAGCATTCCGATCAGGCTCCTACCCTATTCGGCGAGCAAGAGGCTTCAGCGCCAGGGGTGGTACCCGGCAAATCCAGATCCAGCCTGGCACAGCCCGGCAAGCCTACAAAAAGAATCAAGCTGCGACGCAAACCCTCCTATAGCCCTACCGTCTCCCAGGGCGAGGAAAATATCCACAACGGCGATTCGGGACAGGACCAGGGCCAGCCTGCATCCTTCATGCCGCAACCGCCGGAAACCGATGAAGGCGACTCGCAGCAGAATCCCGTCATCGACGTGGCGACGGCCGCCGCCCTCGAACGCGAAACGCGGAACGGCTTTGTCAGGAAACAGGAAAGCTTTGACCGGCTGATCAATGAGCGCCCTCACGAGAATGGAAAACAGGAACACGGCGATTCGAGGGCCCGCCTTCTCATAAACGATCTCTCGAAGATGGGAATAAAGGAACTGCGCGATCTCGGCGCCAAGTACGGGATCAACCATGACGAGCTCATCGCCTTGAAAAAGCAGGAGCTCATCTTCTACATCCTGAAGTCCCATACCGACAAGGGCGGCATCATCTACGCCTATGGTTCTCTTGAGATCCTTCCCGACGGATACGGTTTCCTCCGCTCCCCCCAGAATTCCTATCTTTCAGGCACCGACGACATCTACATCTCCCCTTCGCAGATCCGCCTCTTCAACCTGAAGACGGGCGACACCGTCTACGGCCAGATCAGGAGCCCCAAGGAAGGCGAGCGATTCTTCGCGATGCTCCGCATCGAACTCGTCAATTTCGACGAGCCTGCCGTTGCCCAGAACCGCATCCCTTTCGAGAACCTCACCCCCCTTTATCCCAACCACAAGCTCGATCTCGAGACATCGACGGAAGAACTCTCCACCCGCATCATCAATCTTTTCTGCCCCATCGGCAAAGGCCAGCGCGCCCTCATCGTCTCGCCGCCAAAAACCGGCAAGACTATACTGCTCCAGAAAATCGCCAACGCGATAACGACCAACCACCCGGAAGTCTATCTGATAGTCCTCCTCATCGACGAACGCCCCGAGGAAGTCACCGACATGGAGCGCTCCGTCCAGGCCGAGGTCATCTCCTCCACCTTCGACGAGCAGGCGACCAGGCACGTGCAGGTCGCCGAGATGGTCCTCGAGAAAGCCAAGCGCCTCGTCGAGCATGGCCGCGATGTCGTCATCCTCCTCGACTCGATCACCCGCCTCGCCCGCGCCTACAACCAGACAGTTCCCACCTCGGGCAAGATACTTTCGGGAGGGGTGGACTCCAACGCCCTCCACAAGCCCAAGAGGTTCTTCGGCGCGGCGCGCAACATCGAACAGGGCGGTTCGCTTACCATCATCGCTACAGCCTTGATCGATACGGGAAGCCGAATGGATGAGGTAATCTTCGAGGAATTCAAGGGCACCGGCAACATGGAGATCAACCTGGACAGACGCCTTTCCGACAAGAGGCTGTTCCCGGCCATCAATATCAAGAAGTCCGGAACGCGCAAGGAAGAGATCCTCCTCACCGAGGAAGAGCTGCAGAAGATCTGGGTATTGCGCAGGGTCATCAATCCCATGGACGACTCGGACATCATCGAACTTCTCATCGACAGGATGGGCAAAACCAAAAACAATGAAGCTTTCCTCAAATCCATGAGCGGACCTTCGTATTCGAACGGAGACTGATAGACGCTCGTCGAGTTTTGGAGTATCATAATTCCGCAGCGATTCAATCGCCGTCACTATGGCCGGTTTTCAGGCATTATTTGCCATGGCAACGCAGTGGAGGAAAGACATGAAAGAGGGAATCCATCCCAAGTACGAGAATGCAACCATCACCTGCGTCTGCGGCAATGTCATCGAGACCCGTTCGACGGTAAAGAGCCTTCAGGTGGAAATTTGTTCCGCCTGCCACCCCTTCTTTACCGGAAAACAGAAACTCGTCGACACCGCGGGACGCATCGAGCGCTTCAACCGCAAGTATGGAATCAAATCCACCGAAACGAAATAAGCGTCGATCACTTGAGAAAAAGGCTGCCCACTATCGCGGGCAGCCTTTTTTATTGCTGTTTCTCTTGTATTTACAGCACCCCCGTCAGGGTTCAAGCTTGACGGCAGCGATGATCGAATTCATGAGGCGCGCTCCCTTGCCCCTGTGCGACACGATGTTCTTTTCGGCGGGTGAAAGCTCGGCGACGGTTTTCCCCAGTTCTGGCAGGTATACGAGAGGGTCGTAGCCGAAGCCCCCTGAACCTCGGGGAGCATCGGTAAGGATTCCCGGGCAGGTTTCCTGCACGCTGACAAACCGGTCGGGACCATGGAGAAGAACAAGACAGCAATAGAAGGCGCAGGCTCTCTCCTCGATGCCCTTCATGTCGGCCAGGAGGAGAACGTTGCGCTCCTCGGATGAAAGCTTCGTGCGTCCATCCCTTGAACCATAGCGTGACGAATGGATGCCTGGACCTCCCCCGAGGGCATCCACGGAAAGGCCGGAATCATCGGCGAGGGTAATCATCCCAGCCAGCCGGTGCATGGCTTTCGCCTTGATGAGCGCATTCTCGAAGTAGTTGGAGCCGTCTTCCTCTATCTCGATTTCGGGATAACCCAGATCCAGGGGACTGAGGAGTCTGTGTCCGGGAAACAGGGGAGCAAGCTCCTGGATCTTATGCTGATTGAACGTGGCGACGAGAATATCCATGCGGCGAGAATACCCTGGGAGGGAATATACCTTCAAGCCGCCATAGCGCGCATTCTCCTTCACGCCGCTTCCCCGTGGCGTCCCCCGTTCCCGAAACTGTTCTTGAGATAGAAAATGCCGGAATCGACGGAACCCTTGGGGACGTGAAGCAGGTCGGCTATAGCCCTGTTCGACACCAGCAGCCTGAATTTCGCCCTCCGGGCCATGAGCGTCTCGTAGCGGCTCCGACAGCGCCGCGCGCTTCTCATGAGCATTTCGCTGCGTTCTCCATGGGCTGGTTCGTTGCGGAGTTCGGCTTCGATCACCCGGAGACGCAGCCACTGGGCGTTGATGCTTTCGTTCAAGCGGTTGAGATAGAGGCGCGAGGATTCGAGGGTCGCCGTAGCCCTGTGGAGGAGAGAACAGAGCCAGAGGACCGGAACGCCGAGGCGGCCTGCCACTTTCCGAGCCATCTCATCATCGACCTCCCATGCGCACTTGAGGACGAGGTAAAGCAAACGCTTCTCTTTGGCTGCCATCCTTGACAGGAAGAATGAGGGGGCAATATTCCCGATGAATTCCTGATTTTCCTTCGTTTCGCTGAAAGGGTACTGGCATATCTCCATATCCGAAACCTGGTTCTCGCCAGTTTCGTCAGCAATCTCGAGGATAGTGTCCTTGAGTTCCTTCTTCCGTCTCGTACGCTGGACTGACTTCGCTAGAAAGCGCAGGCAGGTGTCCAGATAGGCATCCTTGCTGCCAGATATTTCCCCGCTCCGTTGTATGATGGTTTTCAGCCTACTGGTATAATGGAGAAAGGCTTCCGCGGCCTCGTCGCCTGATTCGAACCCGAAACGGCGAGGACGCGAAAAAACTTTCCATACAAGGGCTATCATCACGACGGATTCAGCCGCGTTCAGCTCTTCCATAAAGGCTGTGAGGTTCTGTTTTCCCCATTCCATCGGGAGAGGATTGGGCTCAAGGTTTACGGCCATCGACAAGCCCTCCTTTATTGCTTCAATGCAGAATGAATGCCAAAAAGAGAGTTCGATGAAAAGCCGAAATCCATGATTCAGTTATTTCTCTATGAGGGAAATACATAGTATGCAGCAAAAAAAAGAGGGTGAGGCTACGGCCTTCCCGGAAAGCCATTTCAGATGGTGACAATGTTGCGCAATGTTACCAAAAGCTTCCGTATAGGCAGCCCTGCACCTGTTGCAAGCGAGGGCCATCGCGAAGCAGGGTTATGGTTCTTTCCCAAGGCTCTCGAAGGCTGGACCGAAAGCTTGGATGAGCTTGTTCGTCACCGATTCCACGGAGCCCTGAATGGAAAGGCCCGATGCGAGCTTATGCCCACCACCGCCGAAAAGCGCTGCTATTTCGGCTACGTTGATCCTCTCCTTGGAGCGGAATCCGACCGTGCATTGCTTTTCGCCTTCCTGCTTTACCACGAAGCAGGCTTCGCAGGAGGCTACGCTCATCATCTGCTGATAGAGGATGTCCGAATCCCTGCTTGCGAGGCCATAGCGCTGCTGGTCGTCGAGGTTCACCCAGGAGACGAGGAGGCGGCCCTCGAAGTGAGGTTCAATGCGCAGCAACATCTCGCCGAGGAGCTTCTTGGAATTGAGCGTTTTGCCGCCGTTGATTTCCATAAAACTGCGCTTTGGGGATGCGCCGCAGCGGAGGAGACGGGCTGCCACCTCGAAGGTGGCGCTCCCCCTCTCGTCGAGATGACGGAAGAAACCCGTATCGGTACAGAGGCCGAAGAAGAGGAGATCGGCCTCTTCCTTCGAAACTTCATGCCCCATGGCCTCCATCAGGAGAAACACCATGGCAGTGACGGCGGGAGCCGTATGGTCGAGGTAATCCGATACGCCCGGAGCCTCTCCCGAGGTATGGTGATCGATGAAGGCTATCGGCACCTTCGGCATGGTTTCGCTCACGGAGCCGATGCGGGACATGGAGGAGCAGTCGAGGACGAAGGCAGCAGTCCTCTCATAGTCCCTTTCGGGAGGGGCAGCGTTCCTGAACCTGTTTTCGTACTGGAGGATTTCGGAGCGCGCGAAGGGACCTGAAGAGAGAATATGTACGCGTTTGCCTATCGATTTGAGGAAAGAAGCCAGGGCGAGTTGCGACCCTATGCAGTCGCCGTCGGGTTCCCTGTGGCCAAGGACATAGAAACAGTCGTGGTTTTCAATGAACCAGACTATTCCCTGGGGGACTTTTTTCATGGAGTATCATCCTTTCTGCCAAAATGGCGCATCACAGTGTCGCCAGCATTATCGCCTTTATGGCGTGTTTCCTGTTCTCAAC
>JBAQLW010000201.1:0-1813 GCA_049302175.1 Rectinemataceae bacterium | reverse complement strand
GGCTACGACCTGCCTCGAGAGGTAAAGACAAGGCTCGACGCCGTGAGTGAACCCGCGAAAAACTACCTTTGGAGCTTCAACGAGGACACGAACGAGCAGTTCCGCGCGCGGGGAAAGGCTTTCCCCGGCAGCATCATATGCTGAGGGCAGCACGGAGAACAAGAAAACAGCGACAGGACAAACCATGATAACGAGAATGCAGGAAAGGAATCTCGGTGCCAGGGCGAGGGAAATTCTCAAGAAAATGGCCTTCCCCCTCGCCCCGTCTGAGCTCGACCATATCGCCGTGGCCGACTTCGGCCTGAGCATGCCGGAACAGGAGGGCGCGCAGATACTCACCCTCTTCGCCACGGAGAGGATAAGCGCCAAGCTCATCGTCCTCCTGCCGGGCCAGATTCTGCCCGAGCACTGGCACCCGCCCGTCGGCGCCGATCCCGGCAAGGAGGAGATCCTGAGGGGGTACTGGGGAAAGGTGATGTATTTCGACGAGGGCGCGGCGAACCTGGACCAGGGAGAATTCCCGTCCGACAAGGCGGATTGCTATACCTGCCGCTCCAGGCGGGATCTGAGCCCCGGCGACCAGGTGATTATACCGCCTGGCCGAAAGCACTGGATGAAAGGCGGCCCCGAGGGCGGCTGCGTCATATCGTTTTCGACCTGCGTCCGCGACATTCTCGATCAGTTCACCGATCGTGATATCGTGAGGACGACCAAAATAGTGGAGGACTGACTATGGACGGTTATTTCCTGCGCGTGCAGCGCGAAACGGCCAGCAGATTCTGGATCAACAATGTCACCAGGACAGAGGCGAAACTGGCGATCGAGGCGGGCGCCGTAGGCTGTACCCAGAACCCTTCCTACGTCTGGAAGATGCTCTCCTCCGTTGAGGAGAAGGGCTATGCCGAATCCCTCCTCGCCCCCATCCTCGAGCGGACAAAGGACGACAACGAAGCCCTCGTCATCCTCCAGCGCGAACTGGTGGGCTCCATTGCAGCCCTGTTCCGCCCACTCTGGGATGCCTCCGAAGGCCGCCAGGGCTACGTGAGCATCCAGGGCGATCCCTTCGACGAAAGCTATGAAACCATCATGAGGATGGCCAGGGACAATCGCGCCAAGGGTCCCAACATCATGATCAAGATCCCCGTCACCGAGGAAGGGCTCAGGGCCGCCGGGCAGTGCATCCGCGAGGGCATGCCCGTGAACGCCACCGAGGTGATGAGCCTCCGCCAGGCCATGGATCTCTGCGACGTGTACGACGATGCCGTCAAGGGCATGAAGAATCCGCCTCGCGTGTACCTTTCCCACATCGCGGGTATCTTCGACGAATACCTGGCAGGCGCCGCGGCGAAGTCGGAGCTGGACATCCCCTCCGACCATCTCTTCCAGGCGGGGAAGGCCGTGGCGAAAAAGATCCGCGCCGCCATGGACGACAGGGCCACGGAAGTGGGCTTCATCAACGGCGGGGCGAGGGGTCTGCACCATTTCACCGAATGGGTCGGCGCCGACATTTCCACGACGATCAACTGGAAGGGCACTGCCGAGGACCTCGTAAAGCTGAATCCCCCCGTGGTGAGCCGCTTCGACTGCCCCGTGCCCGCCCGCGTCGTCGACTCGCTCATGAGGATGCCGGATTTCGCCAAAGCCTGGCTCCCCGGGGGAATCGAACCGCACGAGTACGAGGAATACGGCCCCGTGGTCCTCTTCTGCTCCAGCTACAGGAAGGCGTGGAAAAGCGCCCTGGAAAGAATAGGCGAGCTGCGCGCGGCGCGACATCCGTAAAATGGCGGTTCGAGCGAGGCGAATCATCGCCAGC
>JBAQLW010000200.1:0-2511 GCA_049302175.1 Rectinemataceae bacterium | reverse complement strand
GCAGGAAATTCTCATCGATGACAGCGTGGATCAATCGGTGGTCAACTACCTTTTCCCCCGTCGGGATCCCGTTGTCGTCCAAGGCGCCGATTTTTCCTTCAAACGCGGTCGAAGGCAGAAATTCCGGATCGGCTTCCTGGTCGATCGGGACAGGGGATTCTTCATACAGGAAGTCTACAACAGCGTCCTGGACTCGGTCGCCGAGCACGACAACCTGTCGCTGGAGATCCGCGAAACGGAGAGAGGCTTCTATTCGACGGTAAGAAACATAGACATGCTGTTGAACCAGCGCCCCGATCTCATAATCAACTTCAGCCTCTGCGCCGAATCCCTTTCCTATATCGGAGACAAGTGCAAGGTTCGCGGAATCAAACTTATGACCATCGACCTTCAGGACCGTTCATCAGTCTATTTCGGCGCCGACAACGCGCTGGCCGGAGCCTTGGCGGCGAACCATACTATCCAGCATATCCAGCAGCATTGGAGAGGACGTCTCGACCATATCGTCGCCTTTGCCCGACGCGGCATCGATCCCGTCACCAACCTGCGGGTGATGAGCGTGGTCGAGAGAATCCAGGCGGAGATATGCTGTTCCACGCCCGAGCCCGAGGTCATCGAGTGGGACACTCCCAACGAGGCGCCCAAGGAGGCGCTCCTGAAGTTTCTGCTCGACGTCCCCAAGAACGACAAGATACTTTTCATCACCTTCAATCTTCCCCATATACTGGGAAGCTACGAGCTGATAACCCAATACCGGGACGCGCGAGATACGCTCATCGTCGGCCAGAATTTCAACGAACAGGTCCAGGAACTTATGCGGAAGCCCGATTCCCCCATTCTCGGCTGCGTATCCTACAGCCCCGAGAATTATGGAGCCCGTGTCATCGACATCGCCCTCCGCATGTTGAATGGAGATGCTGTCGACCCGGTGAATTATACTACCCACACATGGATTTCCAAGGAGTCGGTACTCAAGTAGCGCCGATCGTCTTTCAAAGCAAATACCAATCCATTCTGCGTGAAGCTTATGTGCGTTGCCGCACAGATTATTTTCAATACCAGAATTATTCTTGCTTCTATGGACTGCGAAGACGCATACAGCGCAGCAGCAGCGTCGACGAATGGGAGGTCATGCAGATGGGGGGCAATTATCTGGTATTGACGAATCTTATCATTGCGGCCTTCGCCTTTGCTTCAAGCCTGGGGCTCTGGGCTTGTTCCAAGGCAGTCAAGAGCAAAACGGACTTATAGACGTTTCAGATCGCGGATTCTCTCCTGCACCAGGGCATCGCAGCGCTCGTTGTCGGGCACGCCTGCGTGACCTTCAACCCAATGGAATTTGGCGCCGCTCGACGCGGCGAGCGAATCCAGCTCTTCCCATAGTTCCCTGTTCTTTACGGGTTTTTTGTCCGCTGTCTTCCAGCCGTTGCGCTTCCAGCCAGAAACCCATTTTGTGACGCCATTGCGCACGTACTGGGAGTCGGTAAAGACGAGAAGGGGTGCTTTTGCCCAGGATGCTCCGCTGGCTTCGCCCTCTACCATGCGCCCGGCCATGAAGCGGAGGGCTTCGATGACAGCCCGCAGTTCCATGCGGTTGTTTGTCGTATCGGCTTCATAGCCCGAATCCTCGCGGAGCCTGTCGCCATAGCGCATGACGTAAGCCCAGCCGCCAGGACCGGGATTGCCCGAACATCCGCCATCCGTATGTATGATGATTTCCTGCATCGGCCCCACTATGGCAGAAAAGTCATAAACTGGCTACGGGCAGGTTCGAATGATGCCCGACCATAGTTCTCTCCATATTGTCTTTCCTCTTTCGGAAGTATAAATTGATACGATATGCTAAAAGAATATCGGTCCATACTACCGTATCTAAAAAAACACAAGTTCAACTATATTGTTGGTATTTTTTCCCTCATCGTCGTCGATGGGGCCCAGGTTTTGATTCCGCGCTTTGTCAAACAGGCCGTCGATATCATAGCGAGCGGGAATTTTTCCCTGTCCGCTATCATCGAGCCCGCCCTGTGGATGATAGGCATCGCGGCATTCATCTCGATAGGCCGCTTCTTCTGGCGCTACTTCATTATCGGTGCCTCGCGCCAGATCGAGACGGAGATGAGGGACAGACTCTTCGGCCATTTCATGGAGATGTCTGCCGGCTTCTACCAGGCCAACAAGACAGGCGACCTGATGGCTAAGGCGACGAACGACATGGGCGCCGTGCGGCAGTCGGTGGGGATGGGCTTCGTATCCTTCGTTGACGGCATCTTCATGTCATCGATGATTCTCATCGCCATGATCGCCGGCAATTCCTCGGTCGCTCTCTATACGATAATCCCCCTGCCTTTGATAACCGTGCTCATGTTTTTTTTCGGCAAGCTCGTCGGCGGGCAGTTCAAGCGCGTGCAGGAGGTTTTCTCCAAACTTTCCGACATAGCCCAGGAGACTTTCGCCGGTATGAGGGTGGTGAAGTCATTCGTCAAGGAAAAACATTTTTCAGGGAAATTCTCG
>JBAQLW010000199.1:0-4774 GCA_049302175.1 Rectinemataceae bacterium | reverse complement strand
AATTCTTCGAGTTCGTCGAAAAGGGCGAAGCCGAGAAAAAAGAATATCGGGAAAAAGCGCGTTCAGAGCGCAAGGAAAGTGCCCAGCGATGACCGACGCGGTTTTCAGTTCGCTCAAGGAAGGTAGGATCATCCTGCCGACGGTCATGATGGATATGGCCAATCCAGTCTGGGACAAGGCCGCGGCGCGGATACTCATCGTCCGCCTTTCACCCTGGCGCGATGTCGATGTTTCGACCCCTCACCTCGTGCTTTTCGATGAAATCCGAAGGGTGATGCCTGATGCTTTCGTCGATTTCGCCTTTCTGCCGACTCAAGGAGACAGAAAGATCCTCTCCTCCCGAAGTCTCCCATGGTTCTTCGGGAGGGCTTCGCTGAAGTCTCCCTCGGAATTTGATGTCGTGATGGTTTCCAACGCCTTCGCGCTCGAGCTCATCAACCTGCCTTACCTTTTCACGACGTCGGGGCTGTCGCCATCGGCCGTTGAACGATCATCCATCGATGGTTTGCCCCTCTTCATCGCCGGCGGATCCAATGCCTCAGCGATGGGGGCTCTCGTTCTCGAAGGACGGGAAAGCAGATATCCTGCCATGGATGCCTTCGTCGACGGCATCTTTTTCGGGGAAGGCGAGGAAGCCATCGGCAAGCTGGCGCTCGCGCTTTCGGGGGCTGACATAGGTCTTCATGGCAATGGCGGCGGCCTTGCCGACGCGAAAGCTTCCGTTCGTCAGGACCGTCTGCGCGAAGCGGCGAAAATTCAGGGATTTTGGCCCTGCCTTATCGCTGAAGGCGCGAAGAAGGCGCTCGCGCCCGATCGGCCCCATACCCTGCTCAACCCTCTCGTCCTCAATGGCCCCAACGCTTCGAGCGCGCGGCTCTCCATCACCTCGGGCTGTCCGGGCTACTGCTCTTTCTGCCTCGAAGGCTGGGATCGCCGCCCTTATGCGGAAGCCGACATGGAAAGACTGCTGCGCGAGGCGCAGGAGCTGCGCCGCCGGAGCGGCGCGGTGGATCTGGAAATTTACAGCTTCAACTTCAATACGCATTCGCGAATTTTCGACCTGGTCTATGAATTGAACCGAATTTTCAGACGCGTATCCTTCATGAGCCAACGCCTGGACATCCTCGCGGAGACGAGGGGCCTCATCGAGACTGAGCTGGCTGGAGGCAAACGCTCCTTCACCCTCGGCATTGAAGGAATCTCCGAAAGGATGAGGGCCTACTACAGGAAAGGGCTTTCGGACGACCATATCGATATCTGCCTCAGGAAGACGATCCAGCCCGCGATCAAGGAACTGAAGCTCTTCTTCATCATCTCGGGCATGGAAACCCCTGCCGATATCGCCGAGTTTTCTTCCCTGATGGCTGGAATAAAGCGCAGGAAGGATGCCCAGTCACCCTCCACCCGCATCCTCGTATCGATGGGATTTCTGGTCAGGCAGCCCTTCACTCCCCTTCAGTACGCCCCGCTGGAATTCGATGGTCCCAATCTCACAAGGCTCGGATTCCTCCTGCGCGAAGCCTGCGAACAGTCCGACCTTGAATTCAGGCTGGCCTCGGATCCCGAGGAATGCTTCGTCGACCAGGCTCTGTCGCTCGCCGGCGACGCGGCCTACCGCTGGCTCGGCACACTGCCCGCCCTTGGCATAGTCTATGACAAATCCATCGGCGAAAGCGCGTGGCGATCTTTCAAGCAGCGGCTCTTCGGCCTCGATGCCGATCCCGGTTTCGCGGCGGAAAAATCGCCCGAATTCAGGCCTCCACTCGCCTTCCTCGAGTCCCCGAGAGGCTTCGATGTCCTCCACGATCATTACGTCGAAGCCACAAGGCTGGAGGACAGACTCTCCTGTCTGGGAGCCGATTGCTCTGCCTGCGGCGCATGCGAGAATGACGCGGAAATTCAGGCGATGACAGGCCACGTCATGGAAGTGCCACCCGTGCTGCGCCACACCGAGAAAATCGAAGCGCTTCTGTCCGCCAAAGCCCGGTTCCAATCCGTTCACGTATCCATCGATTTTCCTGAAGACCTCGCTCTGGCCCATCCTGAATACAGGATGTCGTGGCTTTTACGCAGGCTGTCCGCCGAGGTGGCGGGTGGAGAGAGAGTCGTCTTCGAAGCCAGGGAACTGCTGTTCACGGGAAATTCGCCTTTCGGAGATCTTTTTTCGGGAAACTGCGGTTATTTTGGGCAGAGCGCGACAGCCCTCTACGGACCCGATCCCGAAAGAACGAAACTTCTCCTGTCCAAACTCAGGCCTGATTCCGCGGGATTGGCGGCTAAAATTATCGATTCGGCGCCCTCCCCTGTCCTTGTCGACATTGAAATCTCCCTGCCCATCGATAAGCTGGGAGGAGGGCGTTCGGCTTTCAGCGAATTCGCCCTTGCCCAAAAACTTTCGTTCACTGAAGAGAAGACAGGCGGCGGATGGAGCTACCGAACCTCATCGACTTCCAAAGGCAGAAGGATCATCGCCGAAGCCCACCTTGAGCCAAGAGAGGAGAGGGCCATTCTTTCGTTCGCTGCAGGCAATAAAGCCAATATTTCCGCGCTTCTGGATTCAATCGAAACGCACTGCTTCATAAGGCCGAACGCCAAGGTCACGGGCTGGCGCTGAAACCTTCCTGGCTTTCCGGCCCCTGTTGCCCCTCAGCGTGGCCTGTATCTGGCCATCGAAGTATCGGTTTCGAAAACATCGATCGCCGAGAGGGGAATTTCGGGATCAATGGCCACTATGGCCTCGAAAATATACCGCGCGATTCGTTCGGCGCTCGGATCGTCTGCGAACTGGGGAATTTCGTTGAGGTCGGAATGATCGAGCCGAGCTATCACGTCGCCCAACGCCTTCTTGAGGAGGCTGAAATCGACGAGCATTCCGCCTTCGCCCAGGCTTTCACCCGATGCCCAAGCCCTCACCTTGTAATTATGGCCGTGGAGCCGCTCACACTTGCCGTTGTAATGGACAAGCCTGTGCGCGGCGGCGAATCCAGCTTCAACCCTGACTTCATACATACTCCAGACAATATCCACTCCTGTCAAATTTGACAAGTTGACGCTGGAGCGAACTTCATCGGCGAAGCCTCAAGGCTCTCGCTTTTTCCCACAGGTTGATGTAAACATGATACGCAGGTATATTTTATTCGGGCAACTTTTTTATTCCCCCTCCATAAGGAGGTTTCTATGAAAAAGACGCTGCTCTGTGTTGTCCTGATCCTGGCGATATCGATACCGACAGCCTTCAGCCAGCTTCGTTTTGAGATTGGAGCTTCGGCTCCGGTGACAGTGGGTTATTTTTCGGGCGCGGGCGGTGACTACGGCGATGCCATCTCCACCATCGAAGAGCTGGGCATACTTCCCAGACCCCACCTGGCCCTCTTTCTTCAGGCCGACCTTGGGCTCCTGAAACTTGCCGCGGGAATAAGGGCTCACAGCCTCATCATCTACACTCTCGCATACCCCGTCGTCCAGCTTGAAGTGGTCTTGGGGCCACTCTCGATCGACGCGGGCATAGGCGGATACTATTTCGGCTATTCGGCTCTGGGAGGCCTGTACGGTCTCGAGCAGATAGATTACCTCATACCCGATCTCTCTGTGTGGCTGGGCCTGGGCAAGCGAAAATCCATACGGCTGGGGGGAGGGGCTCTCAGCCTCATACCAACGTCCATGGAGACGGACATAGTACCCTTCATCGGCTATGCCGGGTTGAAGATAGTCCTATAGCGACCGCATCTGCCTGAACAAGCCCGCTCTCCGAGCAGGCACGGCAAGTTATCCGTTGAATCCTATTCTCCTCCGTGCTATCCTCCCTTCACGATGAAAAAGCGGCTTGCCTCGCTTCTTGAAGTCCTCCAACCTTCGGCGATCTCGCTTGCGGGAGATCCAGAGATTTCCGGCATCGGATACGATTCGCGCACAATACACGAAGGCGATCTTTTCGTGGCTTTTTCCGGCCTTCACAGCGATGGACATGATTATGTCGATGAGGCGATAGCCCGGGGCGCCGTCGCTATAGTGCACGATAAACCTATCCGCGATCCGCATCCCGGCATAAGCTATCTGCTCGTGGCCGATGCGCGGCTCTCCATGGCTCCCCTCGCCGCGGCCCTCCACGACTACCCTTCCGCTTCGCTGCGCATAATAGGCGTCACCGGGACGGAAGGCAAAAGCACGACCGTGTCGCTTATCTACCAGCTGCTTCGCATGGCGGGCGCGAAGGCCGGTTTCTTTTCGACGGTGATGTCGGATACCGGGAGCGGCCAAAAACCCAACCCGGAGCACCAGACGACGCCCGAAGCCACGACAGTGCAGAAGATGCTCGCCGAGATGCGCGATTCAGGCTATGATTATGCCATCGTCGAATCTTCCAGCCATGGCTTGAGCGAACGCACGGGAAGACTCTCCTGTGTCGATTTCGACATCGGAATCATGACCAACGTGACAAGCGAACATCTGGAGTTTCACGGTACCTGGGAGAAGTATCGCCATGACAAGGCCAACCTCTTCAGAAACCTGGATGCCCACAACCATGAAAAGCTGGTGGGCGGCAAAAGGACAACCGTTCCTTCATGCGGGGTAGTCAACGCCGACGACCCCAGCGCCTTATATTTCAAAGCCTGCACGGCAAAACCCTTATATACCTATTCGACGAAAGGAGCATCGGCCTCTCTGTCGGCCTTGGAAATCGTGAGTGACAAGAAAGGATCAAGCTTCATCATCGAGGCGAACGAGTCGCTCGACGGTAAGGGCAAAAGCCTGCGATTGCCCGCCCGGATCAACC
>JBAQLW010000198.1:0-4518 GCA_049302175.1 Rectinemataceae bacterium | reverse complement strand
CTATGACGCCGTCCCGCAGCGCACGCACGAGGGCAGCCTCGTCCACGACAGGGCCCCGCGACGTGTTGACGAGGACAGCCGTTTTCTTCATGCGGCGCAGGGCGGCCTCGTCGATGAGGTGGCGGGTGCCAGGCATCAGCGGGACATGAACCGAAACAAAATCTGATTCCTCTAGCAGCTCTTCGAGGCTGACTCTCCGCGCGCTGAGCTTCTCTTCCAATTCCTTGCAAGGGTATTCGTCCGTGTAGAGCACCTTCATGCCGAAGCCCACCGATTTGAGGGCGAAAGCCCGACCGATCCTGCCCGAGCCTATGACGCCCAGGGTGGCGCCTGTTATCTCCTGCCCGATGAACTGCAATGGCCCCCATCCCTGCCAGGCGCCCGAGCGCATCAGGCTGTCCGACTCCACAACCCTGCGCGCCGCCGAGAAGAGGAGGGCCCAGGCCATCTCGGCCGTGGCCGTGGTGAGGACGTCGGGCGTGTTCGAAAGAGGGATTTTCCGCCTCGTCGCCTCGGCGACGTCCATGTTGTCGTAGCCGACGGCGTAGTTGGCGAAGCCGCGCGCCTTTTTGGCCGTATCGAATACCTCGGCGTCGATTTTGTCGGTGAGAAGGCAGAGCACTCCGTCGGCATCGGCTACCTTGGCCAGCAGTTCGGGTCGCGTCAGAGGTCTATCCTCGGGATTGACCTCGACATCGAAAAGAGGCCGCAGTAAGGCGAGTCCCGCCTCCGGAATTTCTCGCGTCACGTATATTTTCATTCTGTTCCTCCTCAGTCCTGGGCGATTCCATCAAGCCTTTCTAGCATGGAGGGCGCGCGCTGCGGAAGCGATGCCCGCCGCGCCCAAGCCGTAGGTGTCGAGCACGCCCTGGTAGTCTCCCGATTCGGCGAAGCTGTCTTCGAGGCCTATATGGTCGTAGGGTACGCAAACGGCATTCCTCGCGAGATAATCGCCGACAAAGGAACCCACCCCATTCCGTGACTGGTGGTTTTCGGCCACGAGGAGGGCGCCCGTCCTTCCGACGGAAGCGAGGATTCCTCCGATATCGAGCGGCTTGATGGAGTAGAGGTCGATCACCTCGGCTTCGATCCCTTCAAGGGCGAGGGCCTCGGCCGCGGCGAGGGCCTGGAAGACCATGTCGCCATAGGTCGCGATCGTGACATGGCGGCCATCCCGCGCTACATGGGATCCTCCGAGCCTGAAATCGTCGCCGGGTTTATACAGCTCGTACAGGGGATCGCGCATGAGTCGAACGAAGACGGGACCGGGGGTCGCGAGGGCCAGGTCGAAGGCCGCGGCCGCCGAGACGGGATCGCAGGGGCAGAGGACTTTCATGGTGGGGAGGGTGGTCATGAAGGCGATGTCTTCCGTCGCCTGGTGAGTCACTCCGTCGATGGCGGCCGTCACCCCGCCGTGGGAGGAAAGGATCTTGATGTTAAGGTTGGGGTAGCAGACGAAGGATCGCACGATCTCCAAGGCGCGCATCGTGAGGAAGACGCCGTAGCCGCAGACGATGACGTTCCTGCCCGAGCTCGCCATGCCAGCGGCAGCCGCCATCGTGGACACTTCGGCGATGCCGAAGTTGAAGTAGCGTTCGGGGTATTTGTCGCCGAAAAGGTAGGAATAGGTGGAATAGCCGATGTCCGATTCGAAGACGGCGAAGTCGGAGCCTTCGCCCCGCTCGGCCATCCGGGTCGAGAAGGCTTTGCGTGTGGGGGTGCCGGTAGGATTCAGGTTCATTTTCTACCTCCCTCCAGTTCGGCGACAGCCTGGGCATACTGAGCCTCGTTTGGAGCCTTGCCATGCCAATCCCTCTTGTTTTCCATAAAAGATACGCCCTTGCCCTTCACGGTATGCGCGACGATGCAGGTGGGGCTTCCTTTGACCTCGGCGGCTTTTTGCAGTGTGTCCACGACGGTGGCCATGTCGTGCCCATCGATCTCGAAGGTTTCCCAGCCAAAAGCCCTGAACTTGTCCGCTATCGAGCGGAGCGGCATGATGTCGTCGCTGAACCCGTCGTTCTGGAGGCCGTTCCTGTCAACGATGGCGCAGAGGTTGTCCAGACCGAATTTGGCGCCCGCCTGCGCCGCTTCCCATACGGCACCTTCGTTGAGTTCCCCATCCCCGAGGAGGGTCCATACCCGCCACGAGGCTTTCCGGAGCTTGCCGTCGAGGGCTATGCCTACGGCCTCGCAGAAGCCCACGCCCAGGGAGCCGCTCGTCACCTCGATGCCTGGCAGCTTGCCCGCGACAGGATGCCCCTGCAGCCTTGAATGGAGTTTCCTCAGGGTGCCCAGCTCTTCGATCGGGAAGTAGCCGCGCATGGCGAGGGCACCATACTGGACGGGGCAGGCATGCCCCTTGGAGAGGACGAAACGGTCCCTGTCCTCCCATCCCGGATTGGACGGATCGAGCTTCATGATGTCGAAATAGAGGGCGGTTACGATATCGGCAGCCGACAACGAGCCTCCGCAATGGCCGGACTGGGCCTTGTACACCATGTCGACGATATGGAACCGAAGCCTGGCAGCTTTGGCTTCCAGTTCGGCGATTCTTTTTGGATTGAGTTCCTGCATTAATCCCAACCTTGCCTTTGAGCGTTTCGGGAGGGCCATTCCGTACCGTTTTTCCTCGCTGTCCAATCCGCTCTGATTTCTATTTTGTATGCAATATTTCCAACTCAAAAACAGGATACCATGGTCGGAAATATATGTCAACGCGAAAAATTGATTTTTGCATGCAAAATATTGACAGCTCCGGACAAGGGGGGTATAGTGAGACAAATGCAGAAAATCGACTACCCTGATCTGTCGGAAAAAGTATACAGAGCCCTGCGCATCATGATCCTCGAAGGGGAACTCGTCCCCGGGGAAAAGCTCAAACAGGACGTACTCGCGACCAGGCTGGGCATTTCCCGCACGCCGCTCGCGGCGGCTTTCTCCAAACTCGAGAAGGAGATGCTCATAGAACTCCTCCCGAGACGGGGAGCCAGGGTCCGATCCCTCGACAGCAAGGAACTCCTGGATCTCTACGACATAAGGATACGACTGGAGCCCTTGGGCGCGAGCGGCGTGGCGAAGAACGGCACCAGGGAGGATCTCCGCACCCTACGCGAGCTTCTCTCGGTGTACAAAGCCCTTGTCGATATCGATAACCCAAGGGAGGTGAGGCGGGCGGATTACGATTTTCATCTCGCCATAGCGAGGATGTCGGGAAACGAGTCGCTCTATAGGATCATTTCGGCTTTCAATATAGTTTTTATCTGTAACCAGGGCGGCCTTCTCAAGCCGGCGAAAACCAGCTACGAGGAACATGCGGTCCTCATGGAAGCTCTTTCAGCCCATGACGAGACGCGTGCGGCATCGATCATGAGCGACCACCTCACCGATTCGCGCTACAGACTGCTGAGCAGCCTCCAGGAGGTTCCGTGAGCATCATCGAATCCACCATCGTCGCTGACGAGGTCTACCGTCGCGTCAGGCTCCTCATAATCGAAGGCAAGTTGCCCCCCGGGACGCGGATAGACAGGCGCCTGATGGCGACGGAACTCGGCGTCTCCATGACACCCGTCAACGAGGCGGTGGCGAGGCTGGTGGGAGAAAGGTTCCTGGAGCGCAAGCTGGGTACGACGAGGGACAGCGACGGATTTTTTGTGCCTGAAAGGCTGACGGAGGAATTGGCCCACGTGTTCGCGGTCCGGGCGGGTATCGAGGCCATAGCCGCCCGGCTTTGCGTGGAACGTCTTCTGGAAGGCGCTGATCCGGCTCCCATGGACGCGATATGCCGCTGTTTTTCGGGCTACGCCGATGATGGCCACGTCTTCGATGCCGAGGAGTGTAAAGCGTATCTGGCCGAGGACATGAAGTTCCACGAATCCATCATGGAGTTCGCGGGCAACCCCGTGCTCACCGACATTGACCGCAACCTGGGCTGCATCCACAGAAGCTGGATCAAGGGGCTCATCCGTCCCCCCGAGACGACCCTCCCCGAGCACCGCGGGATTATCGCGGCCTTCCGCGCCCGGGATGCCGACCTCGTCCACGGGCTCCTCATCCAGCACATGCTCAGGACGAGGGCCGTCCTCCTCCAGTCCATGAGGGAGGGGGGCAAGTAGATTTCTTCCGAGGATAAAAAGACTTCTGAAAGGATGTCTTTCTTTAATAAAAACAAGCGCAACCTGAGCGTCTACAGAATTGGGGAAAGTCCAAAGTTCTTATACATTCAGACCAAGGTGTTTTAGCGTTTGATCTAGATTAGATTGAATGCAAGTCCTGTGGTTGGGAGATTAAATGAGACATATTGCATACACATATACGTAAGTGTTATCATTATGTCTGTATGGAACACAACAAGATCATGGAGCTCTTCCTGGCCAATGGCGGCTACCTCAGGATGAGTCAGGCTATCGAAGCGGGCGTATCGCGTCACGCATTCTACACGCTTCGCGACAAAGGTACGCTGATACAGGAATCAAGAGGCCTTTATCGGCTTTCAGAACAGCCCGATCATCCCTATCC
>JBAQLW010000197.1:0-4561 GCA_049302175.1 Rectinemataceae bacterium | reverse complement strand
CTCCGGCCCTGCCGCGCCGACCCCTTGACCATATCGCCTCAATCCTGAAAAATAGGCAGACGAAGCGGAAGAAAGGATTTACCCCTTTCTACGCAAGGAGTTAATAGTTGCGAATGCTTTCTTACAGACCTCTGCGCGCCAAGGGAGCGGTATTTTTAGCCCTCATTACAGGGCTTGCCTGCATTGCCTGCACCCCCTCCCCGAAGATGAACCTGGAGCTCGACAGCGAGATTCTTGCCCTTGCCGCCCACGTCGAAGAGCTGCCGACAAGCATTGAGGAAAAGGGCGTCATAGATACGATAGCGGCCTATTATAAAAATGAAGGGACAAAACAGAGCGTCGTGGACTTCTTCACCACACTCACAAAATCCAGTTCGATTGCCGTCGCGATCCTTGACAACGCTGTCAAACACAAGGTCCCCGCGAGCCTGGCCTTCGCCATCGCCTACGAGGAGAGCCGCTTCAATCCCAAGGCTCAGAGCGAGAACGCCACATCGGTCGACAGGGGGCTCTTTCAGCTCAACTCTTCATCCTTCCCCAATCTCACCGAACCGGAAATCTTCGATCCATCACGAAATGCGAATGAAGGAATCCAGTACTTCAAGCATATCCTTGATCTGTCGGGCAACGAAGTTTCAGCCCTGGCAATGTACAACGCAGGCAGAACGCGGGTATCGCAGCGTGGGGCGCCTGTAGTCACCCTGGACTACATTTCCAGGATTCTCAATTACGAGCGAAACATAAAAAGTCTATTCACCGCGAAGGTGATAGCGCAGACCTCGATGCTCGGTAAAATCCGCATAGGTCTCGCGCAGGGGAACGGTCAATCCATCCAGTGAGCCTTGAGGCTCGGCTTCAGGATATCCTCATGCTGGATGCAAGGAGCCGCAACGCGTCCGACAGTCTCGAAGCGTCCTTCTGTCCGAGCACGGTGATCCTGAACACGGCCGCTTCTATAAGGGCATAGAAGAGCTCGCTTGCGGCCCTTCCCGAATTGTCGGGGGAGAATTCGCCCTTTTTCTTGCCTTCCATTATGATCATGGCGAGGATATGGCGCATGCGGACCGTCCTCCGCCGCACCCGTTCGTCCGGATCCCCACCCGCCATCTTCAACTTGAGAAGGTAGTCCAGCACGATGGACAGAAGCTTCGACTCCTCGGCGCAGTGTCTCACCACCAACTCCCCGATGGCAACAAGCTTCTCGGAGTTCGTTTTTCCGTCTTCCTCGGCGATGTTCCTTATCTCGCTCTCCAGGCCGCTCATAAACCGCTTGATGCAGGAAGAGAATATTTCTTTTTTATTGTCAAAATAGAGATAGAGGATTGTCCGCGTGATGCCGCAGCGCTCGGCAATTTTCTGGAATGTCGTATCCTTGTAACCTTCCATGACAAAGACATCGAGGGCTTTGTCGAGGATCTCTTCCTTGCGCTTGTCATGCTCAACAGAAACAGACATTTTTACCTCCGTTGTAGTTGTGTAATTATAGCAGGTTCATCCGGCCTTGTGTAGCTTTATTTACGCTTGTGCGAGCCCTGCGGTGGAGCTATATTTGTGGTATGAGAATCCAGCATGGCTCCCCGTTTACCTGCGTCCTGAACAAGCTCGAGAACGGCGGCCAGCCAAGGCCTATAGGCGACAGGATGATGGAGTTCCATATCCACGCCGCCATCCGCTCCGCTTTGGGGATAGGCTCCGCCCTCTTCATGACGACGGGAAACCTCATCATACCGGATTTCTCGGCAGCTCGAAGCCTCGCCGACAAGCTGCGCGGGATGAAGAAAGTAACCGGGCAGGACAGCACAAAGCTTAGCGCCGGTCGGCTCAACGCCATGGGGCTTATCGACGAAATTCTCCATATTGTCGTAGGCATTTATCGGGAGAGGGTCATGCCCGACGTCATCGAGAGGCTTTCATCCTCGGCCATTGACGCGATCGGCCGCCCCGAATACGAAGTGCTTCTGCGCGAATTCAGTACCCAGTTTCCCCCGAGCGAAGTGTATAAGGGCACTTCCGGCATCGAGGATTGGCTCGAAAGCCGTTCTACGGTGAAGGAAAGCGGACCAGCCGTACCGAACAGGGAACTCGCTTTCGAGGAGCTCCTGCTCCTCAAGCTCGCCAATGAAAACCAGGCCTTTGCGCCTTTCAGGTTCCTCTTCGATGACGGACTTCGCCCCGGCGCAAGGAAGCCGGAAACCATCGGCGCTAAGACCAAGTACAGCGAAGCCTTCGAGGCGATTGAAAAAGCCAGCCGAGCTTTGCCTCCTTTCGGTCCGGCAGGAGGCGCCGTCGACCTGATCGAATTGCTCCGCATGCCCGCGAAGGCCGCGCCCGACTCCCTCGAAGCCCAGCTCTCCTGGATCAGGGAAAACTGGGGAGCAACCTTCGATGAGATAGGGCTTCGGATACTGACGAGCCTCGATTTCATAAGGGAAGAGGAAACGCCGCGCTTCCCTCCCGGTCCCGGACCGGCAGCCGCGTATACCTACAGATCCTCATCCCATGAATACGAAAAATTCACCCAAGACAAGGACTGGATGCCTTCCCTCGTCCTTATGGCCAAGAATGCCCTCGTATGGCTGGACCAGCTTTCCGAAACCTATGGAAGGCCCATCCGCCGCCTCGACGAGATACCCGACCAGGAGCTCGACACCATGGCCGCTCGCGGTATAAACGGCCTCTGGCTGATCGGCATCTGGCAGCGAAGCCCCGCGAGTGAAAAGATAAAGCGCTACTGCGGCAATCCCGAAGCCGCCGCGTCGGCATACTCCCTCTTCGATTACGACATCGCTTCCGAACTCGGTGGCTGGGAAGCCCTGGACAGCCTCAGGAGCCGCTGTCTGTGGCGGGGCATCCGGCTCGCGGCCGACATGGTTCCCAATCACACGGGGATGGATTCGGCATGGATCAGGGAAAGACCCGAACTCTTCATAGGTTCCGACCATTGCCCCTACCCCGGCTATAGCTTCAACGGCCCCGACCTTTCGGCCGATCAATCCGTCGGTCTCTGGCTCGAGGACCACTACTACACAAAGACCGACGCTGCCGTTGTCTTCAAGCGCCTGGACAGGCGGAACGGGAGAGTGCGTTACATCTATCATGGCAACGATGGCACGGGCATGGCATGGAACGACACGGCCCAGATCGATTTCCTCAACCCCGAAGCCCGCGCGGCCGTCAAGGAGAAAATTCTCCATGTCGCCAGGCATTTCAGCGTCATCCGCTTCGACGCAGCCATGGTGCTGGCGAAGCAGCACGTGCGCAGACTCTGGTATCCGGCCCCCGGCGCTGGCGGCGCCATTCCTACACGCGCCGAGCACTCCATGAGCGACGAAGCGTTCGACAGAGCCATACCCCACGAGTTCTGGCGGGAAGTGGTGGACGAATGCGCCGAACAGGCCCCCGACACCCTCCTCCTCGCCGAAGCCTTCTGGATGATGGAAGGCTACTTCACGCGCACCCTTGGCATGCACAGGGTCTACAACTCAGCCTTCATGAACATGCTCAAGGACGAGAAGAACTCCCTGTACAGGCTCACCATCAAGAACACCCAGGAGTTCGACAAGGAAATACTGAAGCGCTTCGTCAATTTCATGAGCAACCCCGATGAGCAGACAGCCGTGGCCCAGTTCGGTTCGGGCGACAAGTATTTCGGCGTCTGCACGATGCTGGCGACCATGCCAGGCATGCCCATGATAGGTCACGGACAGATAGAGGGATTCACCGAAAAATACGGAATGGAATACACAAAAGCCTACAAGGATGAGAAACCCGACCAAGTCCTTGTCGACAGGCACGAAAAAGAGATTTTCCCTCTTCTGAGGATGAGGAAGCTCTTTGCCGAGGTGGAGCATTTCCATCTCTTCGACTTCATCACCGACGAGGGGCATGTGGATGAGAACGTATTCGCCTACTCGAACGGCAGGGGGGAGGAGGACAGAGCCCTCATATTCTACAACAACTGCTGGAAGCGCAGCGCGGGCAGAATAGCGCTGAGCTGTCCCTATACGGAAAAAGCGGAGAATGGCAAAAAGCGCCTGCGGACGAAATCGATCGCTCAGGCCCTCGGACTCGATCCAGGTCCAGGCAATTATCTCGCCGCCCGCGAACTTCGCTCGGAACTCTGGCATCTTTTCCGCTGCTCCGATCTCGAATCTCAAGGCTGGCATGTCGAACTGGAAGGCTACCAGACCCTTGTCTTCGCCGAACTCTCCCGAGTTCACGACATGGGGGGCAACTACGAAAGGCTCTGGACGACGCTCAGGGGCAAAGGCATCGCCGACCTGGATGACGCCCTTGAGGAAGCGTCGCGGCCCGAACTCTATCATGCGCTGGAAAAAGCCATAGAAGCGCTCCGAACCTTCGCGAAAAAACTCTCCGAAGATGGATTGGACACTGAAGCGGTCGCCCACGCCGGACAGAATTCCGAAGCGTACTTCTCGAAACTCGCCCTGGCGATAGACGAGGATGGAGGACCCGGACCTGGCCTGGCCGCATTTCTGAAGGGCCGCGCCGTCATCGAGTCGGGCTTGTCCATCATCGACGCCATCGTCCGCTACCTTCC
>JBAQLW010000196.1:0-3007 GCA_049302175.1 Rectinemataceae bacterium | reverse complement strand
GCGCCCGCGCGGACGATTTTGGGCACGGGACAGCCGCAGTTGAGATCGATGACGAGGGGTTTGTACGCGGAGGCCATGGCCGCGGCCCTTCCCAGGACTTCGGGCTTCGCGCCGAAAAGCTGGATGGCGTAAGGCTCCTCGGCCTCCGCGCGCTCGAGAAGGAGTTTCGTTGCGGGATGATCGCGCGTCAGGGCTTCGGAACTCACCATCTCCGTGTAGCAGATGGCAGCCCCAAGCTCGCTGCACACAGAGCGAAAAGCGGCGTCCGAATAGCCCGCCACCGGGGCGAGGAAAAAGGGATTGCGTAATAAAAAGCCCGCGAGCGCGGGCTTGGTTTTATTCGACATCACCGAGGACTCAAGGTGCGAGCCCGGTAGGCTCGAGCCTGAAGAATCTGCATGCGTTCTGGTAGGTCGTCTCGGCTGCCTCTTCCGGCTCCATCTGGAGGATCTCGGAGAGGAACCATACCGTCGAGGGCAGGAATTCGGGCTTGTTGCGCTTGCCGCGGTATTCGGCGGGTACCATGAAGGGCGCCTCGCTCTCGACGAGAATCCTGTCGAAGGGCAGCATCGAGGCCGTCTCATGGAGATTGCGCGCGTTCCTGTAGGTCAGGTTCCCGGCGAAGGAGAAATACACGTTGAGGCCGGCCTGCAGAACCCTGTCGGCATACTCGGCGTCCTCGGAGTAGCAGTGGAGGACGGCGCCTGCTGGCGGCAGCCTGTCGCGCAGCACGTCGAGCACGTCCTTGCCCGCTTCGCGGTTGTGGATGATGACGGGGAGGTCGAGACGGGCAGCCATCTCTAGCTGGTCGATAAAGAGCTCAATCTGGGTGCGCCTGTCGCCGTACTTGTGGAAATAATCGAGACCGATCTCCCCGATCGCCACCACGCGGGGCAGCTTGATTGCCGCTTCAATCGTGGACTGCCAGTCCTTGCCGGGGCTCTGGACTTCGGAAGGCGAGACGCCTACGGCATGGAAGACATGTTCCGCCGGTTTGAGATTTTCATATACTTGCTTGAAGTCGACGAGGCTGTTGCAGATGCTTATGATCCTGCCGACCCCGGCCTGCTTCGCCTGCTGGCAAACTAAAAGTTGCTCGATAGGGTCATCGTAAATAAGCCCGATGTGGGCATGAGTGTCGAAATACCTCATCTGTCTTCCGTTAAAAAAATGGTGGGCAGCCCGTACGGGCAACCTTGAATGTACCATGCGAAACTTTTGGAGTCAATCTTTATTTGAAATGACTGAACTCACGCCTCGGTAGACGCCCTGGTATTGTGCCTTAGGATGCTTCCTTGACGCCTGGGAATATTCCGCCTAGTATAATTGGACAAAAATGAAACAAAACGGGATATGAGAAAATGCAGTCATTCTCCAATATCATAGCCCCACTGGTTGCCGGGCTCTATTTCCTCCTCTATTTTGTATATTTTATCATCGTCAACATCAGGGTGTTCATCCTCTGCGCAGTCATCGCACCAGTAATCATCCTGGGCTCCAATCTATTCAACCGGCGAAGGGCAAAGGGGGGCTGGTCACCTGGATCCCGGATATGATATTTCGGAAAATTCTAGCTAGACTATCGTATACTACAGCGATACCGAGCGATGAAAGGAGAATAGAAAGATGGACGCAGCCTTCAGCGTGAAGAACCCTGATTTCCATGCAAGCCCTTTTACAGGTATGACAAAGAAACACTATATCGAGTGCGCCAAGTACCTGCTCGAGCGGGCCTTTACCCATGTGGCGAACAAGGATGCTCCCTTCGCTTTTCCGATAGTACCCGGCAAGACCTACCCCCAGGCCGATTCCCCGCCCTGGCGCTTCCGCTCCCACGAATTCGAGTCCTTGGAACGTACCCTGACCCTGGCAGCCCCCCTGATGCATGTGGAGCCCGAGGTGGAGATACGGGGTATAAAGCTCAGAGATTACTACTGCAACCAGCTCTACAAGATGTTCACTCCCGGCAATCCCCAATCCCTGCCCCGACCCGACGATATGCCCGACGCCACCTACCAATTCACCTGCGAGTTCGGAGGACTGCTCAAGACCCTCCTCCTGCTGCCCGACGTGATCTGGCCGTATTTTACTAAAGCGCAAAAAGACGAGATGGCCGTATGCATCTCCGCCTGGGCCCATCACCGGACGACCCAGAACAACTGGCGTATCTTCAACCTGGTGGCCCTGTCCTTCCTGAAAAAACAGGGATACCCGATCGATGATGAGCTGCTCAAAAGCCATCTGCTCTGGGTGGTCTCCTATCATTCCGGTGAAGGCTGGTACCTGGAGCAGACCTACAACTACTACACGATCAGCCTCTTCATCGTATACGGCACCATCTGGAACAGAGCCTTCGGCGACGAGCACTATCCCGAAATCGCGGCCACGATAGAGCGCTCGGCCCGTGAGATGATGAAAACCTATCCCAACTTTTTCGCCCGGGATGGCTACATCAACATGTGGGCCCGTTCGATCTGTTACCGCACATGGATCTCGGGCGGATTTCCCGTCTCCTTCATGTTGAAAGACGGCTCGCCCCTTGATCCGGGCTGGGCCAGACGCCTCTGTTCCGGTTCCATTCTCCAGTTCGTCTCCCGGGAGGACTTCTACTTCAATGACATCCCAGCCCTGGGTTTTTACGGCCATAAGGAGTACATGGTCCAGAACTATTCCTGTCCCGGCAGCCCCTTCCTGATGTTCCTGCCCTTCATCTGCCTGGCCCTGCCCGATGACTCGCCTTTTTGGACAGCCGCCGAAAACGAAGGATTTTGGCCTGAGCTCGGACAAGCTTCCAAGGTCTCGGTGCTGGAAAAACCCGGCCTCGTCCTGGTGAACCACGGCAAGACGGGGGCTTCCGAGATAGTGCCCGGAAAGACCTACTACGACGATCCCAACTATTCCAAGCTGGCCTACAACACCCACTTCCCCTGGGAGGATCATGATCCAGAGGGCGGTACAGCCATGGAATACGCCTTCCGCAGCCTGGATCCCCGGGACCTGCGGGGCG